>JAOQAA010000460.1 GCA_025963815.1 Capsulimonas sp. | reverse complement strand
GCCGTCTTTTTGCACACGAATGGTGAGATAGCCGCCTTTGAGGCTAAACGGATCACCATCGCCGCTGGGATCCGCAAACGCAAACCAGTCCGAGTACGAAGGCGTATGCGCGATCCAGGTTCCCTTCCCGATCAAATGCGGCGCCACGGCCAACGTCTTCATCTGGGTGAAGTCCTGAACGAATACCGATTGGTGCTTGGGATTAAGCGGCCCGGGAACGGCGGCGCGCGCCGCGCTGCTGAAGCTGAGATACGCCGCGCCGAGAAGCAGTGCGGATGCGAACTTGAACTTGGACATGACGAGGTCTCCTGTCGCACAATCGGCGCGATTCACACATGGTTCCTTGTAACATTATATTCCTGTTTATGCTGTATAACACCTACGGAGGACACGAATGAAGCGAGGATTTGCGAGCGATAATAACGCGGGGGTGCATCCCGCCATTTTGGCGGCGATGGTTCGAGCGAACAGTGGGCATACGCGGGGCTACGGTGATGATGACTATACGCGTGAAGCTGAAGGGGCGGTCAAGGCGCACTTCGGCGAGTCGTGCCACCCCTTCTTCGTTTTTAACGGCACGGGCGGTAATGTCATCGGCCTTCAAACGCTGCTGCGTTCTTATGAGGCGGTGATCTGCTCGGAAAACTCCCATATCCATGTGGACGAGTGCGGGGCGCCGGAGCGATTTACCGGGTGCAAATTGCTGACAGTCCCTACTCCCGACGGCAAGCTGACGCCCGAGCTTGTCGAACGCCACATGCATGGGTTCGGCGACGTTCACCACGTGCAGCCCAAAGTGATCTCGATTACGCAGGCAACTGAGGTGGGAACCGTTTATACCGTTCCTGAAATCCGGGCGCTCGCCGATTACGCGCACGGGCACGGCTGCTATCTCTATATGGACGGCGCACGATTCGCCAACGCGGCGGCGAGCCTGGGCGCCAGTCTCCGAGAGATCTCGGTGGACGCAGGCATCGACGTTCTCACATTCGGCGGCACGAAAAATGGCCTGATGTTCGGAGAGGCCCTGCTTGTCTTCCACGAAGAACTCGCCAAATCCGCGCCCTATCTGCGCAAGCAGGCCATGCAGCTCGCCTCCAAGATGCGCTTTCTCTCCACGCAGTTTACGGCAATTTTAGAGAACGATCTGTGGCTGCAAAGCGCTCGGCATGCAAACGGAATGGCGAAGCTGCTGGGAGATCAAGTCCGTCAAATCCCCGGCGTCACGGTGACGCAGGACGTTCAGGCGAACGCCGTATTCGCCGTGCTGCCGGCCGAAGCCATTGAGACGCTCCAATCGGAATTTTCATTCTATACCTGGGAGGCGACCCGGAACGAAGTACGCTGGGTCTGCTCGTTCGACACGACCGAGGACGATGTCGCCGAGTTCGTGGCGGCGATCCGCCGCGCCTTAGCCTCCTAATTGCTCTGGCGATCAATAGGGGCTGTTCAGTCTATCCACAGCCTTTTTCACGCTGCTGTTCCCAAGGGAAGCCGCTTTTTGCAGAGCAGCCTTAGCCTTTACGACTTGCCGCTTCTTCATCGCGTCGTTTGGGTCAAGCTGCTTCCAGCCAAATCCGTAATAGTAGTTCGTCAGGGCGGACGCCGGCTGCAAGCGAAGGGCCTGATCGAACTCCATCATGGCCCGATCCTTACGAGAATGCCCGCCCCAGCTGGCGGAAGACACATAAGTAAGACCGAGGCCGATGTGTATCGCCGTCGCCAGTTCTACCGGGTCGGGGTTATTGGGCGAGAAGTGCGTATTCGCCTGAACCAGTTCGCCATAGCTCAAAAATGGCAGCATCGTATTGTAAGCGGAAACGGCCTCTTTCCACTGCCCCGCCTTCAGCAGCAGCAAAGCGTAGGGCAGCATATTGCGTGGAAATTGGCCCCCTTGCGCGGCAATCTGTCGATAGACTTTCAGAGCTTCCTTGGACTTGCCCTCCGCGTTCAGCGCCTCGGCTAACAATTCCTGCCCTTTGCCAGAGCTGACGCCTAGTGAAACCGAACGCCGCGCATTAGCCTCCGCGGCGACGTATTTCCCTTGATCCAAATAGGCCGCCGCCGCATTATCGAGAGAAGCGATTTGATTGAAAGTCGCAATCTGTGCGGGTGATGGGGGAGCAATGTTCATCAAGCCGCTCTTCGCAACTAGATTCAGTCGCTGCCCTTGAGCGCCCGCAGGCGTCCAAAGAGCAAGACACAAAAAGAAAGCGCCCATTATTTGTTTATTCACAGTTGTTTCCTATTGCTTCGCAAACGATTACGATTATCTTATCCATTGAGAGCCGCTCTACCGAAAGAACTTCAATTTGCGGAAATACCGGGTTTTGAAAATAAATCTGATGGTCTGAAGAAAATCCTTGACAAAAATCCAGACCCATAATATAATATCGAACAGGCACCGTAAACCTTTACGAAAGAGTGGCAGCGTCGCTCATTCTTTGTTCGGCAACTCCTCCATGCTGGCCAGCGTGGAGATATTGTTGTTTCGAAATGTCTGATTCTATCTATTCGATCCTACAGGAGAACGAAAATGAAACGCTGCAACCAAAGCCAAGGTTTTACCCTTATTGAACTACTCGTCGTCATCGCTATCATCGCGATCCTCGCCGCCATTCTTTTCCCCGTTTTCGCCAAGGCCCGCGAGAAGGCTCGCCAGACCGCCTGCTTATCCAACGAGAAACAGATGGGGCTTGCTTTCATGCAGTACAGCCAGGACAATGACGAAAAGTATCCCGGCGGCACCAACTGGTTCTACCCCGGCGGTAATGGCTGGGCCGGACAGGTCTACCCTTACGTTAAGAGCAAGGCTGTTTACCTCTGTCCAAGCGACAGCACCGGGAACAAGGAATACAGCTCCTACGCTTATAACAGTAACAACACAAACCCTGACGGCTCCACCGTAGATAGCTATAGCATCGCCCAGTATACTGCCCCGTCCAAGACTGTCCTGGTGTTCGAAGTGCAGGGCACCTACTATGACGCCGGCAGCACCCTGGACGTCTGCACCGAAACGCAGGACACCACCGTCAGTGGCGGATCTTCGCCCGCAGGCTTTGGAATCAGCGGCGTCGGTAATGCTTTTGTCGTTTCGGGGGCCGGAGCCTACGACGCCACTGCGCATCTCAAGATGGCGACTGGATACATGCGTGGTGTCACACCCACCGACTATTCACGCTACGCCGCTCCGCTAGGACGTCACACAGACGGCTCGAACTACCTGCTCGCCGACGGCCACGCCAAGTGGATGCGCGGCAGCGCCGTGTCCGCTGGGTACACCAATCCCACTGAGGCCGACTGTAACACCGCCGCCGTTACCGGTGGTGGCCCCGGCGTTCCGCTTGCCGCCGGCATAGGATGCGCAGACGGCAGCATCGCGGCGACGTTCAGCCTGTAATACCGCCCGTTAGGGCTTGAAGAGGGATCGTTCATGCTGCTCAAGTCACTCAATTACTGGTCGCTGCCCGGAGGCCTCGACGGCGTACTCGCCGTCGAGGAATGCCTGGAGATCGCACACCGTCATGGTTTCGACGCCGTCGAGCTGTGTATCGGCGAGACGGGCGCGCTGGGACTGGAGACCGACGAAGCGCGATGCCGGGCGATCCTGGCGTACGCCGAAAAAGTGGGAATTCAAGTCGCGAGCGTCGCATCCGGGCTTTACTGGAGCTACGCTCTCGGCAGCGATTCGCTGGAAGACCGCGAGCGCGCCGTCAGCGCGCTGGAGAAAATGATCCGAATTACGTCGTGGCTGGGAGCGCGAACGCTGCTCACGATCCCCGGCGCGGTGGACATTTTCTTTTTGCCTTCGGATTCCGTAATCGATTACGGAATCTTGTGGGACCGCGCCACCGAGGGACTGAAGCGAGTTCTGCCCATTGCCGAAAAATGTGGCGTACGGCTGGGGATTGAGAACGTCTGGAACAAGTTCCTGCTCAGCCCCTTGGAAATGGCGCGGTTTATCGACCAGTTCGACAGCCCGGCGATCGGCGCTTATGTCGATGTCGCCAATGTCCTGCTCTTCGGTTACCCCGAGCAGTGGCTGCGTATCCTCGGCCCGCGCGTCGCCGGAATCCACTTCAAGGATTTCCGGCGCGCGGTGGGAACGGTGGAAGGCTTCGTGGATCTGCTGGAGGGCGATGTGAACTGGCCTGCCGTCATGCAGGCGATTGGCGACATCGGTTACTCAGGACCGCTTGCCGCCGAAATGATCCCGGCGTATCGCCACTATCCCGATGTGCGCATCGCCAACACTTCCAACGCGATGGACGCGATTCTTGGACGCACGGTGGCGTCCCGCAAGTAAACTCAAGAATTTAGATATAGGAACGTGATTATGTCTTCCCCAATCAAACTGGGAGTGATCGGATTCGGCGAGCGCGCCCGCCATATGGTGCGGATGATTCAGGCTCAGGACCCGGAAGCGCGCCTCACGGCGATCGCCGATCCGCAGTGCGACGCCCTTCGCAAAGAATTGCTCGCCGCCGACCCAGCGATGGACCTGCCGCGCTTCTATCAGGACGCCGATGAGATGCTGGACACGGAGGTCCTCGACGGAGTGATCATCGGAACCCGTTGCAGCCTGCACGCGCAGATGGCGGTTAAGGTGATGGCGCGCGATATCGCCCTGCTGCTGGAAAAGCCGGTCGGGACAAATTTGGACGATCTGATGACCCTGCGCGCGGCGCGGTCCTCCCGCGTGGTCGTCTCCTTCCCGCTGCGCCTGTCGCGCCTCGTCCGCCTTGCCCGCCAGATCATCGATTCGGGCAAGATCGGCGTCGTCGAGCACGTGCAGTCCTGGAACAACGTCCCTTACGGTAATGTCTATTTCCAGACGTGGTACCGGGACGAGGCCGAGACGCAGGGCCTGTTCCTGCAAAAGGCGACCCACGATTTCGATTACATCAATTATTTACTCGGCGATATGCGCCCCCGCGTCATCAGCGCGATGACCTCCAAGCGCGTCTTCCGGGGCGAACATCCGGCGGGACTGCGCTGTATGGACTGCGCCGAGAAGAAAGTCTGCTTTGAGAGCCCGTATCACCCGTCGCGGCTGGCGCCGATCCCATTGAACCAGCCCGCCAAGGAGATGTGTGCTTTCGCCGTGGACACCGGCAACGAGGACTCGGGCAGCGCCCTGATCGAGTACGAGTCTGGAATGCATGTGGCCTACAGCCAGAACTTCTACGCCCGCAACAAAGCCGCGCGGCGCGGAGCGACCCTGATCGGTTACCATGGCACGATCGAGTTCGATTGGTATCCCGAGCGCCTCAAAGTCTACCTGCACCATAGCGATCAGGTGGAGACACACGAGTTTGGAACGGAAGAAGCGCACGGCGGCGGAGACGCGATGCTGGCGGCTAACTTTGTCGGAGTGATCCGGGGAACCGAAGAATCCGTATCGCCGCTTGAGAAAGGTCTCACCAGCGCGCTGATGTGTCTGAAGGCCAAAGAATCAGCGGCGACGCATCGGTTCCAGGATGTTCAATGGCCGGCGGCCTACCCGGAGCGGGCTTTGGAAGTGGAGACGGAGCGGGAGATGGAGTTTGCGCGGGTGGTGTAGGAAGATGCCCCTGGCCCCACAGAGGGTTTAGATTAGGATGGCCCCTCCGCCCCAATTCTGGGGGACCGGAAAACGCCATGGTCCGAAATCGGGTCCCCAGAATTGGGGCGGAAGGGCCTCTTCTCAGGGTCCCTATTCTGGGGAGCACTATTTGATCATGAACGAACCGGCCCGCAGGATTTGCGGACGATCAGGTGGGCGCCGAGTGTCTGAACCGTCGGTTCGGCTTTGTCGATGACCATCGCCAGAAGAGCGCGGACGGCGAGGGCGGCGACGTCGGGGATGTTGATGTCAACGGTGGTGAGCGGCGGATTGACCAGCGCGGCGGCCTCGATATTATCGTGGCCGATGACGGAGACATCGCTGGGAACGCTTTTCTCAAGTTGAGAGACAGCCAGAACGGCCCCGGTGGCGAGAATGTCGGTGCGGGCGAACAGCGCCGTGGGAGGCTCGACGGAGCTGAGCAGCGCGAGGGCGGCTTTGCGGCCTTCATCGGCGGAAATCCCTGCTTCGAGCGACAGCGTGGGATCGTAAGTCAGACCGACCTCGGCCATCAATCGTGGGAAATTGTCGCGAACCCGATCGTCGGAAAGGCCGCTGCCGATGTAGCCGACACGGGTATGTCCCAGTTCCGCCAAGCGCGCAAGCGCTTCGCGGACGCCGGGCAGCGTATCCAGAGATACGAAGGCGGCTTTGGGAAATTCCAGAGGCGCGGCTCCGGAGATCACGACCGCCGGAATTTGCCCAGCGTGGGTGAGGGTGCGCAGATCGTCGGAGGTGGTTTCCGGGCCGGCCACGATGACCAGTCCGTCGACATCCTGAACTTCCACCGCATTCGAGCGGCGCGTTCCCAGGTGCAGAAGAAGATCGTAGCCATGGGCGCCGGCGACTTCCTCGACCCCGCGCGCCAGCTCCACAAGATACCGGTCCGAAAGAATGTGCGTGCTGTACGGGCACTCCAAACGGATCATGTAGTTGCGACCGGTCACCAAGCGGCGAGCGTTTGCGTTGCGGACGAACCCAAGCTCCTCGGCTTTCTCGAGAACCAGCTGACGGGTCTTGGGACTGACTTCGGCGCGATCGTTCAAAGCGCGTGAGACGGTCCCGATGCTCAGATTCAAAGTTTTCGCGAATTCAACGATATTCATCAGTGTTATGGGATCAGAAACAGCATGGCGGCTTGAGGATTGTACCCAATCCCCAAAGGCATGTCAAACGCTGCAAAATAACAGACGGGAACTTAAGAATGACAAATCGACCATGTAATTTCCCGATGCTTCTCACCGTGTCCCTGCTGCTCGGATCGACCGCCGCCTGGAGCGCCCCCGCTCCGTTTCCCAACGGCGGCTTCGAGCAGCCGGACGCACAGGCCCCCGCGAAAATCAGCGGCTGGACCTCCTATGGCGATGGATATGAGATGGACACGCAGACCCATCACGGCGGCGCGAACAGCCTGCGCCGCCAGAACCTCGGCGGCGGGCAGACGGGCGGCGCATTCGTGGCTTGGAATGTCAATCAAACCCGCACGCTTCCGATCCTGATCTCCGGCTGGAGCAAGGCGCTCGATGTGGACGGCGTCACGGACAACGATTACTCGGTCTACGTCGATGTGAATTACACGGACGGCAGCTCTCTCTGGGGCCAAACCGCGCCCTTCGAAACGGGAACGCACGACTGGAAACGCCAGCAGTTGATGCTCTTCCCGAGCAAGCCCGTCAAATCTCTCAACATCTACGCCCTCTTTCGCAACCATACGGGCACGGCCTGGTTCGACGATTTCA
>JAOQAA010000409.1 GCA_025963815.1 Capsulimonas sp. | reverse complement strand
CATACGATTGGGATCGTGTAGGTAATAAACATCCATTCCAGAGGAGTTTTTGAATAATTCTGCGCCCTGACGATAAATCTCGTGATCCGGTCCGTTGAGATAAACGAACAGCTTGCGTTTTTTCTGGTCGAGACGTTTGAAGACTTCCTTATGGCTAGGATCGTCGATGATAAAGCCGCGATACTCCTCGTAGAGCGTCAGACCGTCCCCGTTGGACTGCCAGCCCGACGGCTTGTCTTCGTCATCCCAGTTCGCAGTCAGCCTTCGGTCGTAGATCCCGCTGTCCTTCTCCCACTGATCGGCGATATTGTTGTCGTCGTCGTCGAGCGGGATCGCGAGGAAGTTGTCCGTCGTCTTGTAATTCTTGCATTCGAGGCCCAGCGTCTCGCAGGCCGCGTCGAGCTTGCCATAGGCGCCGGTGTCGCGGGCGCAGACACTCACGGTCGCCTCCAGCGCGGTCACGCTTGTGGTGTGGACTTCCTGCTCGCTCACCCACTTGATCCCCGCAGGCTGCGTTTTGGGGAAGAACAGTCCTTTTTTAGAGGCTGCGCTTGCGGGGAAGTTCATGCAGACGCCCTTCTGCTCGCTGACGTCGTGCAGGTGGATATCGATCTGTCCGCCGATCAGCGTGTTCGGGCGCGTCAGCCCGTTGCCGCCGGGCGCGACGGACGGCTTGGCGCTGTCGTGCATCACCAGATGGAATTCGAGGGGCTTCGGGGAAGGGAAGAAGTCCGACGCGGGCGCGTCGGTGTTGGGAGTTGGCTCCGAGGCGCGGGCGTCATCGGCGTCCGGCATCGGCTCCCAGGCCTCATAGATTCGCTCATTGACGGGCTCGACGATGATCTCCATCGGCTTAGGCCTCAGAGTAATGGAGATCGAGCTTTGGGCGCTGTAAGTCATTCCGCTGACCGAGAAGTTCGAAACACTCTCATTGCCCGTGACCGTGGCCGTCGCTCCCGATCGGATGGCGGCGACGAGCGCCCGATAAGACAGGGTCATCTTCGGGATGGGAGTGGATTTGCCTGGACCCAGCGGGACGTTTTCCGAGACAAACGGCACGGAGAGCGCGCCGCCTCCGCCGGTGGCGTCAGAAGTCACGCTGCGGTCCTTGTCATACGTGGTGGTTGTCCCCTTCGCCACGCCGCCGCCGCCGCCCGATGGGTAAAGCAGGTCACTCTTGCCCGTGGTCACCAGCAGCATGCTGAAGACACCCTGAGTAAACGTTCCCTTCGAATTCGACCCATTTCCCTTGTTGTCCTTCGAGCGCATACTGTACGATCCGCCGCCGGCCTTGGCGATCGTCGCGCCGCTGGCGGCCGCGAGCGGCTCGAACCGGAACGAGGAGACCTGGGCGTCGGGGTCCATCATGGTCGCCCAGTAATCGCCTGTTCCGTTCAGCCTTGGGTACAGCATCGCCCTGGCGTTGAACGTCGTCTGATATTCTTCGCTACTGTTCTCATTACGCCCGCTGTAATTGGCGACGACACGGACCGTGCAGGGGATTCCCTCCTGCTCGCCCGCCTGCGCCGCCGCCTTGCCGCCGGGGGCTGTGCGCGTGGGCCGCCGATACTGCGATCCGTTGCCCACCTGGCCATTCACCTTCTCCACGAGCTTCTGCGACCACGCTTGCAGCTTCGCGATATCCGACCCCGTCGGCCGTCCGCCTTTCTGGACTTTGCGCATGATCGCCGCGATCTCCGGCGGCGTGCCGGGAGGAATGTCGGAATCGGCGCGCACAGTGGGCGAGAAAAGCGCGGCGCAAACGGCGGCGAGGGAAAGGGCGGTGAGGATTGCGTGGAAAGAGCGTCGTGAGCGACTGCCGTTCATAGAGTTCTCCGATAACAACGTTTGAGTAGTGCGGCCGGCGCGCCGGTCGGCGGGATAGGGGAGAACATAAACCGATATCCACGAGTTTGGCGACAAAACGAAATCAAAAGTTCCACGCTCGATAACGTTACCGCAATACCCGCAAGCAATTCCAGAATCCGAATTTAATCCATGCGGCGCGGCGGCGGAGGCCACGCCGGAGCGGGCGGCTCAGGCGCATCCAGCAGCATTCCGTTTTGGTAGGCGCGCGCGCTTTCTATGAAGACATGGGCGTGTTCGGCAGATGTGGCGTGTTTCATGTCCAACCAGTATAACACACTTGGCGATTCCACACAAAACGCGCCGGCGCGCCCGTTTTGTTGCCGGCGAAAATAATTGCAATTTTCTAATGACTTGGCGCCCATTATGCATTATTGTGGATGGATCACCGTCGACCACCCACCTACCCACTTGTTCTTTGGTAACGCGATGTCGATTGTATGCTTCCTATACTCTAAACTCTGCTCAGGAAACGATATGCAATCAAAGAAAAATACGAGCGCCGCGCTGGCGTTCGCCTTAATGGCCGGCGTCGGCGCTCTGACCGCCGCGCCGTCCCACGCGGCCACCACCATTTACGTGCTGCCCGACATCGGGACGTTCCCGTATCGGACCGAGGGCAACCTGGCCGCGAAATATTCGGGCGACGGCTTTGTCAATTACTACGGCGATGTGGCCGGCATTCAGGAATTCTCTCATGAGTTTTCGATCAACTACGATTACTCCAAGGTGAGCGTCCAGGTCGACATCTCCGGCCTCGCCGGCCAGAATATCAACAACGCCAGCGTCAGCTTCGATCTGCTGGAAGGCTACACCGGAGTGAAGACCATCGGCGTCACGTCCTTCGCGGACCCGACCGGCAAGCTCGGTTACGACTTCTTCAGCACACCGCCGGTTCTCGGAACGACCTCCTTCACAACCACCGGTAATCTAGGCTCGCAGTCCGGCGACATCACCGCGCTGCTGCAATCGGCTGTCGCGAACGGCGACCAATACTTCGCCTTCCAGCTGGCCGATATCAACCCGTTCGAAGCCTACCAGTACACCACGGACTACCACAGCGCCGGCGAACCCGGTTACCCCAACGACACCTATCTCTTCGACGCTCCGAAGCTGCGCCTGACCGTCAACTCCGCCCCCGCCGTCCCAGAACCCAGCGGCTACGCCGCCTTCGCCATCGGCGCCCTCGCCCTCGGCAGCCTCCTCCTGCGCCGCCGCCGCGCGACCACGCTCTAAACACAAACGCCCCGGAGACCTTCCCGAAGGTCTCCGGGGCGCTGCTCGCTCCTCTTCCCCTTAAATCTTCAATCTGATTGAACTGGCTTTGCCTCAGACTAAATAAAGGGACAAAAGTCATTGTATTGCCGGGGCTACCGATGGCGCCTCTCTTGGGCTAACGTTAATCCTTCCCCAGACTCGATCGTGCACTCGCGGACCCCGGTCATCGCTTCCGTCGCAGTACGACCGTGATCTCGCTGCGGTTGTGGTAGAGTTGCCGCGCTCCCAGCACCTCGTAGCCGCGCCGCAGGCAGTTCAGGTCGGAGCGGAGGTGGGCAAGCATTGTCGCCGCCGGTGGACCGGACCGGGGCAGCTTCAGCGTCATGATGGCGAGGCCGCCGAGCGTTATCCAGGGGCGCACCCTTAGCATAACTGCCACCGACCCGCGGGCGTCCATCTTAAGGTCGTTGACGATCACAGCGAATTGGGCGGCGCGGTG
>JAOQAA010000408.1 GCA_025963815.1 Capsulimonas sp. | reverse complement strand
CCGCTACGGCGACTCCGCTTCCCAGCACGGTGGAGATGTCGCAGTTCTACGCCCTGCATGACGCCCATCTGGCCGGCCTGTCGTCCGCCGAACCGGTCGGCCATCGTGATCTTGCGGCGGAAGGCCGCGCCACTTTGATCGCCTCCGCCGACGAATCCGTGGGCGGCAGCCTGTGACGCGCCTCAATCGAATGGCGTTCGCTCCCGCGCTTGCCCTCTTGACGCTTGGTGGTCTGAGCCTCGTGTCGTGCGGCCATCGTCCGGCGGTGGTTGCGCAATCCGGCGATCCCGCGCCATCGGACCCGGCCGCGAACGCACTCTGGACCGGAAGCCTCAAAGCCGCTTCCGATACGCCCGTACAAGCGCACGTCGTGATCGTCGCGCGGGACGCCGAAGCCGGCAGAGATCGGCGGTCAGTGCTGGAAATGATCGAAGGGAGCGAGGGACGCTTTCGTTTGACGTATTCGGAGCCGGCCGAGGCGCGGGGGCGCGTGGTGGTATGCGACGGCAAGACGACCTGGCAATATGAGCCGCGCAGCCGCACGGTGCTGCGGCGTCCTACTCCCGAAAGCGTGTCGGCGGAAACCGGAAGCGTCGATCCCGACCCACTCTGGCGGCGCGATATCGAGCCGCAGGACGCCGACGTTTCGGGGCGCCCGGCGCATGTCCTTCGCGTTCGCTCCACCGACGGTTCCATCGTAGAGCGTCTCTGGATCGACTCTGCGACCGGCCGCAGCCTGCGCACCGAAAGCTACGACCGGAACGGATCGCTCGTCCGGCGCGTCGAGCTTTCGCAGGTTATGGTCAAGCCGGTGGTGACTGCCGCCACATTCCAGCCGATCATCCCGCCCGGCGCCCGTGTGCTGATCGCCGCCGTTCGTCCATCGCCGGACGTGGCCCGAGAAGCGCGTTTACTCGATCTGCCGCCTCAAACGGCCGGGTTTCGCGTACAATCGGTCGTCCGCTCTCCGAAGTCTCCATCGGCGGCAATCCATGTGCTTTACAGCAACGGGCCGCGCGCTCTGTCGGTATTTGTCACGGAAAACGCCTCCGATGGCTCCAGCAAGCTAATCCCCACCGCCGGCGCCAACTGGAGCTCCGCGTCGCTGACGCCATCCGTTCAGGCGTTCACGCAGGAGCGCCCTGATGGCCAAAGCGCTGTCGCCTGGGTTGGCGATGGCCGCCGTTACGTCGCCGTCGGCCGCATGCCGCTGACGGACCTGATGAGCATCGCCAGGCCCATGGCGTCGGAGTAAAGCCGCTTCCAATCACAAAACAGCCGCCCCGGATGATCCGGAGCGGCTGTTTTTATGAGACAATATTCAGGCCAAATGACCGAATTAGCGGGTGCGATGCGCGCGCCGCTCGCGATTCTGCACGGAGTGGATCGCGTTATCCCGGCGCAGGCGCGCAAGGCTGCTGTTTCGGCGGGTGCGATTCTGCTGGGAGTGCAGCGCGTCATCCTGGCGGCGGCGGGCTTCATACCAGCGGCGATTCGACCGCGTGTGGTTCAATCGGGCCGCGTCAAAGTTGCGGCGGCGGACGGCTTCGCTATTACGGCTCGCGCGGTTCTGCTGGGAGTGCGACAGATTATCCCGTCGACGCCGCTCGACTGCGCTCCATCGCTGCTGACGATCGGTTCGCAGCCGCTGGGCGTTGGTGCGCGCATTGTCGGAAGCGCGATCGGCCTTCGCTCCCACCATCGGAAGCGTCAGCAGGCAGGCGCCCGCCATGAGACCCATCAATAATTTTCGTACATTCATTCCTTGACTCCTTCGGCTCATCCTGAGTGATTGAGATAGGAACTTATGCCCAGAAACGCCTTTTTGTCAAACACACTGTCACAGTGACGTGTCCTCCGGTCACGCTCTTGCCCTTTCGAGCGTTTTGGGACATCATGGATCATGGGAGTGTGAATTGATGGGCGAAGAGGAACACGAAGAAACGCTGGCGGGGGTAAAGGCGGGCGATCCAGTGCGTCAGAAGATGGAGCGTGAGGGATATTGGGATCGGGAGGCGCGAACTTTGCTGGAAAACCGATCGGCGCTGGCGCGCAATCTCTAAGAGGGAAAGATAGCTCTCTCAGCAGCCGCCAAGATGGACGCGTCCATCTTGACGGTTGCTGGTCGTCATTACCCCCAGATCGCCTGCGGCGCCTCGCCTCTGCGAATCTCCACAGCGTGCAGGGCGCGCGCCACGAACGGGGGGCGACTGGCGGGAAGCGTCGGTGTGTGATTGACGGGCATCGGGTCTTCGCGCCGATAGTCCGCTCCGGCGCGGCGAACGCCGATCGGGCGCACGATCAGCTTGTCGGGCGTGACTTCGATATTGAGATAGTGATAAAGGGGCGCATCGTGACCATCCGCAGCGACGGGACCGGCTCCGGCGCTGGCGCATTCCGTGACGCCCGCACGCCGCAGGGCGTGATAAGCGTCGGAAAAGCGTTCGTAACGGTCCGGGCTGAGGATGCTGGGGCGCAGAGTGATCTGGCCGCCGCCGCCAGTGACAAAAACGCCGGTTTCCGCCAGCGCCTCCGATTGAAACCATTCAAACGCATGGGAATGTCCGGCGAGCATCAAATGGACGCGGCCGGCGAGAATGGCCGTGAGGTTGTCACGCACGTCGAGAACGTCCGATCTCTCGCAGTGGTTGCCGATGGTTGTGTAAAGCGGATGGTGGAGAAACACGATCCGCCAGGCGTTCGGGCGCAGGCGGACGGATTCTTCCAGCGATTGATCCAGCCACGCCAATTGCTCGGTGTCGTGATCGCTTGGCTGGAAGTGGGAGCGGCGGCGGGCGATTGCGAGCTCGCGCTGCAAGTCGAGCGCGCCTTCGCTCAGCTCTTTGAGGCGCGCGGAGGCGTCGCCGGCGCTGGGCGAGACGGCGACGGCCCAAATGTGCAGGGCGCTTTCCATCGCCTGCCGCGCTTCCAAAATGACGGCGCGCGGACGATCTTCGGGCAGCACGGCGAGAAACTCTTCCAGGGTGGACAGTGAGGCGCAGACTTCGTCGCTGACCGTCTCCTGCCGCGCCATCGCCCGGACGACGTCGTTCCCGCGAGCATCGCTCAGTTCCGCCGTCGCCTTGTCCCAGTGCGTTTCGGCGGTCCCGACGGCCTGCGCCGCACGCCGTCCTTCCAGTGCGGACATCTCCGCGCCTTCCAGCAGCTTTCGGAGACGCTCCACCGCCTCGCCCACATCCATGGACAGCGCCTGGATTCTTTGCAATTCGGCGGGATCTCCCGCAATGGCGTGGCGCCGCGCGTCACGCTGCTTCTCCAGATCCTGCCGCGCATCCTTAATGTCGGCGTCCAGTGCGCGCGCCTTTGCTTCGAGGTCGGTCACGCGCTCGGTGGCGTCCTGCCGGACCTGATCCGAGTCCGCTTGCGGCGAGGGAGCGTCCAGCGTATTCGAGTCGAGTGCGAAGAAATCGACATTGCCGAGCTGGAACTTGTAGTAACGATTGGGCAGGCGCGTGCGCGCACTGAGCACATAGGGCAGGGGAGCGATCGACGTATCGGCCTTGGGATCGATAAAGGCGTCCATATAGGTCTTGCCCATCTCTGATCCGCCTTCGGGCACGGCGAAGGGCATCACTTCATGCCAGAGCGCGCGCAGTCCCGCGCCGACCAGGGGAACGCCGGAGAGCCACTTCGCCCAGGCGCCCAGGTCATAGTAGTCGTGGTTGCCCGGCACGGGCAGAAACGGCAGCCGAAAAGTGAAGTCGCCGACGGTGCTGCTTTCGGTCAGAAATGGGCTGTAGGGACGCCGGAAATTACGGTCGTAGAGACGATGCTCGCCGGTCATATACACGACATCACCCATGTGCAGCACCATCACCGCGCCAGAATCGCCGGCGAGGCGCGTGTCGCGCACCATCTCGCGCGCCACGGCGTCCTGCGGCGAAACTCCCGGCCCCGCGCTTTCCGAGTCGCCGCTGTCGCCCAAGGCGAGGAAGGAGAACCGTTCGGGATTGCGTGGCTGGGGCAGCGACAGCGCGTGGCTCCAGCCTTTTCCGGCGCCGGCGGTCCAGCGCGTGATGATATCGTGGTCCGCCGGGGACCGCAGCCAGTTATCGACGGCGAGTAAGCTCATCTGTGGTTCCTATACTTGTGAATGCTTGGTGGAAAGAGTGTTCCCGGCCCGAGGGCGGCGTAAACGGCTTCGCCCCAAAATCCAGGCGCGATGGAGGAAAGACAGCGTGATTATCTCCGCCGCGAAGATCGTGGGAACGATAAAGCGGCGCTCATTGCCGAAGAAAAAGCAGGTCACGAAGGTCAGAACGAGGATCGA
>JAOQAA010000405.1 GCA_025963815.1 Capsulimonas sp. | reverse complement strand
TCGATCCTCTTCTGGCTCCCCTTCTACCTGAGCAAAGTCCTCGGCTATTCCACCGGCGGCGCAGGTTACCAATCCATGTCCTTCGAGATCGGCGGCGTTATCGGCGCGGTCGTCGTCGGCCTGATCTCCGATAAATACTTCCCCGGCCGCCGACGCCAGATCGCCTCGGTCATGTGCGCCGCCTTCGCCGCCTCGCTCCTGCTCTACACCCGTCTCGCGCCCCTCTCCGTCGCATGGAACTTCCTAGGCATGGCCCTCGTCGGCTTCTGCCTCTTCGGCCCCGACACCCTCGTCTGCGGCGCGGCCGCCCAGGACATCGGCGGCAAACACAATGTCGCCCGCGCCGCCGGCTTCATCAACGGCCTGGGCTCCATCGGCGCAGCCTGCCAAGGACGCGTCACCGCCGCCCTCTCCGCCTACAACTGGGACTACCTCTTCTATACCTTCGTCGCCCTCGCCGCGGTATCCTCCGTCCTCCTCCTGATCGGAAAAGCCCCCAGGCAAAGGGAGATGCAGCAGCCATGAATCCACAGCTACGCCCCATCATCATCGGCGCCGGACGCGGCGCACGCCTGAAATCCATGACCGACGACCAGCCCAAATGCTACGTCCGCGTAGGCGGCAAACGCATCCTCGACTGGACCCTCGAAGCCTTCGCTAGCGCTGGACTGCAAAACCCAGTCTTCATAGGCGGCTACCAGATCAACCAGATCCGCGGCGACTACCCAAACCTCACCTTCCGTCACAACGCCGACTGGCCCACTAACAACATCCTCGCATCGCTCATGCACGCCGAGCAGGACATGGCCAGCGGCTTCGTCTGCGCCTATTCCGACATCCTTTTCCGCGACACGGTCGTCCGCCGCGCCATCCAACACCCCGCCGACATCGTCCTCTGCGTCGATACGCGCTGGCGGGACCGCTACCAGGACCGCTCTCAACATCCAGAAACTGACGCCGAAAAATTGATTGCCGACGGAGACCGCGTCCAACAAATCCACCGCGACATGCCCGGCCACCAAGCCACAGGCGAATACATAGGCGTAGCCAAATTCTCCCCCACCGGCGCAGCCCTCTTCCGCCAGCACTACCACCGGGTCAAACGAGATTTCGCCACCCGCCCCTGGCGCGAAGCCAAACTCTTCGAAAAAGCCTACCTCATCCTCCTCATCCAGGAAATGATCGAACAAGGCGTCCCCATCCACATGGTCGCCACCGAAGGTCATTACATAGAAATCGACACCGAAGAAGACTACGCCCTAGCCAACCGCGACTGGCCCAAAAAGATCGCGGTGAACGAACAATAGTTATTGCAGATGCACCCCATCGGCTTGGTCACTTCAGTGACCGAGTCTTAGCCTATCCATGAGGGTCACAACCATGGCAACCAACGACTACGGCATCCTCTTCCCCACCAGCGTCGTAGGCTCCCTCCCGCGCCCCGCCTACGTAAAAGACCTCATCGCCGACGACTACCGCGGCGCGCCTGACCAATACCGCCGCCTCATGCAGCACGCCATCCGATCCGCCGTCGCCATGCAGGAGATGGCCGGCCTGGACGTCGTCACCGACGGCGAGTGGTGGCGTAAAAGTTATATCGGCGTCATCGCCGAGCTCGCCCACGGCTTCGAGCTCTCGCGCAACCCCGCCGACGGCCGCCCCTGGACGGCCGTGACCGAAACGCTCTCGCCCAACAAGCCCGGCTTCATCGCCGACGAGGTCAAGTTCCTCAAGACCATCACGAAACGAAAGATCAAGGCCACCCTCCCCTCCCCCGCGCTCTTGGGCGAGCGCATGTGGCACCCGGAGAAATCAAAGGCGGCCTACCCGCGCGTGGAGGATTTCGTGCGCGACTGCGTGCCGATCCTCCGGCGCGAGCTGGAACTGCTGCGCGACGCCGGCGCAACCATCATCCAGATCGACGACCCGCACCTTTGTCTGTTCGTCGATCCGCAGGTGCGAAAAAAATATGACGACGCCGACCGCGCCGCCGCCTTCGACGTCGAGATGGTCAATCAGCTCGTGGACGGGATCACCGGCGTGAAGCTCGCGCTCCACCTCTGCCGCCGCGCTGGGGCGCGCGTTCGCGGCGAGGAATCCCACGGCGGCGCGTACGACCCGATCATCGATCACCTCAACCGCCTGAACGTCCAGCACCTGACGATGGAATTCACCGCCCCGGGCGCCGGCGACACCGCCGTGCTCCGCAGGCTGCGCGAGGATCTGGAAATCGGCCTTGGCTGCGTAAGCTGCCACCCCGGCCAGGTCGATTCCGCCGAGACGATCGTCGAGCGCGTCGAGATGGCGCTCCAGCACGTCGCGCCGCAGCGCCTGACCCTCAACCCCGACTGCGGCTTCGCCCCGGGCTCAGCCGCCAATGTCGACGGGGACGAGGTCTATGAGAAACTGAAGAACGAGGTCGAAGCCGCCCACCGCCTGCGCGAGAAGTACGCTTAAAGCGACACGCGGGTCAACGCGATCCCCGTCGCGACGCTGCGGGCGGTGATGGCCCTCCTTCGACGCTCCCACTCGCTAATAATCCAGCCGCCACTTGATCTCGTTGTACTGCGGCTGTTGCAAGTTCGACAGTGCGAAGTCCGCCATCGTCGCCACGCCATCCCCGCCGGGCAGGCTCTTGGTTGGATACGACTCCGCATGTCCATCGAAAAAGAGCAGGTTCGTCATCGTCTGCTTGTTGTGCCGCGCGTTCAGGCGGTTGGGGCGCGTGTGCACGTTGAACGAGATGCCGTCGAACAGGAAGACGGTCTGGCTCGCCTTGCGCACCTGGTTGAGCTTGGTCGTTCCCGGCGCGGTCACGGGCGTCGTTTGGTCCGCGGGCCAGCGCCGCGAGGGGATGTAATCCTGATCCCTGGCGCTCGTCCCGTTGATCCCATACCAGCAGAAGATCGCCCGCCCCTGGTCGAAGAGCTGCGACACCTGAAGGTATCCCTTGGCCCCATCGCCACTGGTGCGGCTGTCCGGTTTGCTCTTGTCGAGATAGGTGTTGGAATTGAAATCTTCCAGCCCGCCTGGGCATTTCAGCACGCTTCCGCCGGACGGCGGCGCGGTGACGTCCTTCGAGTAAGGATAATCGATGAACTTCTGCGTGACGAAGAGCGTGAACCACGTCTCGTCGATGATCACCCCGCCGGCATCGGTGGCGCCGGTCTGGCTACCGTAATCGTTCAGAACTGAATACCCTCGGAAGGTAACCGCGTACGAGGCGTTGGCCTGCCCGAGTTGGCGCAGGTTCGACAGGCACTGCACCACCTTCGCCTGTTCGCGCGCCTTGTTGAGCGACGGGAGCAGGATGGCAATCAGCAGCGCGATGATGCCGATGACGACCAGGAGTTCTACGAGCGTGAAGGCCCGCTGGAGCTTGGGACGAGACATGGCGTTTACCTCTTTGGCTGAAAGACGTGAGGGAGCCAGTATACGCACAATCGATTTCCAGCAAAGCAAATTTCGCGAGAAATGGACGTTAAATGTGGGCCTAGCGGGGACCTTGCACAGGGGTGCTATTGATCCAGCCGGAACTTGGGGTAGGGCTTTTTTGCGACGTCGCTATTGAGGTCGAGCGGCTGATCCAGTTTTCCAAAGACGTTGACAGGCGGGTTGGCGTCGCCGGCGCCGCCGGGAAGGCCGGCGGTGGGGAACGATTCTGCGTGCCCGTCGAAGAAGAGGATGTTGGTAGCGGTTTGCCTGTTGTGCCTGGCGTTGAGACGATTGGCATTGGTCGATTGGACGTTGATCCCAACTCCGTCGAAGAGGAAGACCACCTCCGACGATTTTCTCACGTCCGTAATCTTTGCGATCGGCTTGGGGCGCTTGTTTGGGTCCGGGTTGTTGGGCGTGGTGTTGTCGCTCGGCCAGCGGCGACATGGGACGACCGGAAAACTGCCGCTCGTGCCGTTGATGCCGTACCAGGAGTAAACCAGTCGACCAGGCTCGAAGTACTTCGATTCGTGCAACACTCCCTTAGCCCCCTCGGCATGAGTGCGCGTGTTCGGCAGGCCCGAGTCTATTGAGATGAACGCCTTGAACTCCTGTAATGCCGATGGACAGAAGAGCGCATTACTCTCGGACGGAGGGGCGCTGCTGACGGCCTGAGGGTAAGGGAGGTATTTGTTGGTCACGAGGATCGTGCACCACGATTCCAGCGTATAAAAACCATTGGTTGGGTGAGGTGGGGTGATCCAGTCGCCGATGTCACAGGGAACGATATATCCCTTGTTATCCGCGATATAGGTTGCGTGAACGGCGCCCAGTTGCCTCAGGTTTGACAGGCAGGCCGCGACACGGCTCGCCTCTTTCGCCTTGTTTAGCGCGGGCAGGAGAATCGAGATCAACAGCGCAATAATACCGATGACGACAAGCAGCTCGACGAGCGTAAAGCCGCGACGGGGGGACTGGCGCACTAGCGAAACCTCCGGAAGAAGTGACGCGGTTATTCTACGTGACGTCCATCTTGAACGCTATCACGAATTGATAGAGGTGGGGAAAGAACCTCGTTGAGGATCAGCGCCGCCCGGAGCGATTCGGGACGATGAAGCAGGCGGGCGATCTGCGCGGGGGGCGCGGCCTTGCTCGCGGCACGCGCCGGAGCAGGCGGCGCGGCGGATATGGGCGGCGCAACGGCGGTGTTAAACGTCGGTCGCACCGGAGGTTGGGGCGCGGCGACGATGGCTTGACGCTTGGCTCGCTTGGCGGATTTCGCCTTCACCGGCGGAGGCGAAAACCCCGCCGCTGTGCGTGCGGAGGGGGGCGCGGGGCGAGTGAAGCCCTGCGGCATCTGCCCGTAACATGCGCGGCGCTTGTTCTCCTGAACCCGCTTGTTGATGGCGGAGATCAACGCGCTGCCAAGCCAGAACGCTACGACGATCGCGCCGAAGATCAGCTTGATCATCGAGTCTTCACTCGATTTGGCGGCGACGATGGGTAGCAACGAGGTCATTGGGAAGTTGCTTACGCCTTCATGCCTTCGGTCGGTTTGCCGATCGAGTCGCGCATCGCCGTGTCTGCTTGGAGATTTTTGAGCTTGTAGTAGTCGAACACGCCCAGGTT
>JAOQAA010000395.1 GCA_025963815.1 Capsulimonas sp. | reverse complement strand
CTGGGAAAAGGGGGAAGCTTACCCAAGCGCCGGGGGAATAGGTCTCACGGAAATAGGTCTTAAACCATGAAAGAACTTCAATCCATCCTCGCCGCCTACCGGGAAATCGCCAGAGACGCCACACCGGCGGCGCTCGCCATGGTGGTCAAAACCGAGGGCAGCGCGTATCGGCGCGCGGGCGCGCGGATGCTGGTGCGCGTGGATGGCTCCCGCGTTGGAGCGATCAGCGGCGGCTGCCTGGAGGCCGATGTCGCCGAGCGGGCGCGGCTTGTGATGGCGTCAGGCAACTCTCAGTATGTTCGCTATGATGCGCGGGGCGCGAATGGAGATTTGCTCTTTGAAGCAGGGTGCGACGGCGCCATCGGCATTCTCATTGAGCCAATTGAGCGCGCGGCGCCGTCTCTGGATTATCTGGTTCAGTGTATGGACATCCGGAAATCCGGCGCGCTGGCGACGGTCTTCCAGATGCGCGGCGATGGAAAGCAATTGCTGGGAATGCGCCTGATGATGGATGGCGGTGAGTGTATCACCGATATCGAAGACAGCGAGCTTATCGCGGCGATTCAAAACGATGCGCGTGAAGTGATCGATGATGGCGTCCGGCGGAATTGCATTTATGAAACGGCGCGCGGCGGCTACGAAGTCCTGATGGAATCGCCTCAAACGCCGGTCGCGCTCGTGATTTGCGGCGCGGCGTCGGGAGCCGTTCCCCTGGCGCGGCTTGCCGGACAAATGGGCTGGCGCGTAACCATCACCGATCCACGTCCAGATGTTTTTGATTCAAACTCGGTCCCGGACGCCGCGTTCGTAACCGCGCCGCGCGAACGTCTTCTCAACACGATCGTCTTCGACTCGCGGACCGCAGCCGTGGTGATGACGCACAACTACGAATGGGATCTGACGCTGCTGACTCAGATGCTTCCTTCCCCGGCAGGATATGTTGGTCTGCTCGGATCGCGCCGGCGCGCGCAGCGGGTTTGGAGCGATCTGCACTACGCGCGTTTGGAATTGACGCCGGAGCAGCGAGATCGTTTTCATAGCCCGGCGGGACTGGATATCGGCTCCGAAACGCCCGAGGAGATCGCCCTCTCCATCGTCGCCGAAATTCAGGCGGCGATGTCCCGCCGCGCCGGTGGCGCTCTGCGCGACCGACCCGGCGCCATTCATTCCTTCGAAACCAGCTCAGCCGCGCTTTCGGAAGCCGTTTCCCTCTCCCTCCACGCCTGCGCCCGGTAACATTACAGCCAAATACGCCATAATAAAGAGAAATCTTTTGCCGGGCGAGGAGCGATGATGAACAGCGTTGGCGTTTTTTGCGGATCGAATGAGGGAGCGCGGCCCGAGTATCGCCAGGCGGCGACGGCCCTCGGCGCGGCAATTGCCCGGCGTGGATGGACGCTGGTTTATGGCGGCGCTGATGTGGGCCTGATGGGAGCGGTCGCCGATGCGGCGCTGGCGAAGGGCGGACGCGTGATCGGCGTCATCCCCCACTCGATGGTCGCCAAGGAGATCGCGCACCAAGATCTGACGGAGCTGCACACCGTAAACACACTGTACGAGCGCAAGGCGATGATGGCGGAGCTTTCCGACGCCTTTGTTTCGCTGCCCGGCGGCTATGGCACGCTGGATGAGATG
The DNA here is from genome assembly GCA_025963815.1 of Capsulimonas sp. Lineage (GTDB taxonomy): Bacteria > Armatimonadota > Armatimonadia > Armatimonadales > Capsulimonadaceae > Capsulimonas. The sequence continues at coordinate 1,421 of JAOQAA010000395.1, read as the reverse complement.
TTCGAGATGCTCACCTGGAGCCAGATCGGAACGCATCTCAAGCCGTCGGGCCTGCTCAATATCGCCCACTACTTCGATCCACTGATCGCTCTGCTCGACCACGCCGTAGCGGAACGTTTTTTGCACGCCCGGCATCGTGGGATGCTGCTGACAAACGACGATCCCGACCGTCTTCTGGACCTCCTCACCGCAAACCCTGTGCAGCCATTCGACAAATGGATTGACCGCCATCCCGTCGAAGATTAGGGCGCTTACCCCCACTGACACACCCACGTTCAGAATACGTATCCGAGTGGGTACCATTAAATTCAGATCGCAGTAGATATTTCATTCTTCAGAAAGACTAATTTTTGGGCACGCCGTTCCATCGCGCTGATATCGCCGAAGCAGTCATCTCCAACATGACCGAGGGCCTGATGGTCGGTGACGCCGAGGGGAATATCATCGATATGAACCCAGTGTCACTTCGGCTGCATGGGTTCGCGACGATCGCGGAAGCGCGGCGGCATTTGCGGGATTTCCCAGATACGTTCGAGTTTTGGGACTCCAACGGTAAATTTGTGTCCGTAGACGAGTGGCCGCTAGCGCGCACCCTTGCCGGCGAGCGGTTCACGGACTGCGTGATCAACCTGAGGCGCATCGACACCGGGGTACGGCGCTGGGTCAATTACGGCGGCGCTCCCCTGATGAACGCCAACGGCCTCTTGGAGTATGTCGTGCTGACGGCGCGCGATATCACCCAGCAGCGCGAGACGGAGCTGGCCTTGCAGCAGAGCGAACAGCGAAGCCGGCAGGCTCAGGAAAGCGTCACAACCATTTTGGAGTCCATCAGCGACGCATTTTTTGGGCTCGACCGCCAATGGCGCTTTACTTACCTGAATCCGCAAACGGAGCCGCTGCTTCAGCGTAAGCGTGAAGAGCTGCTCGGAAAAAGCATCTGGGAAGAATTTCCTGCCGCAGTAAACAACTTGTTTTACGAGCAGTATGGGCGAGCGATGCGGGAAAACATCGCCGTGCAATTTACGGAGATCTATCCACCTCTGGGCGCCTGGTTCGAAGTGAATGCCTATCCGACATCGGACGGCCTGGGTGTTTACTTTCGAGACGTCTCGCAGCAGCTGCTGCTGAAAGAACAGCAGCGCGACGCCGCGCAGCGCCAGCGCGCCTTCGCGCGCGACGTTTTGTCGAGCGTCACCGACGGACGGCTTCAGCTGTGCCAGACCCAGGAAGAACTGCCCGAGCCGCTGGAAAAGTCGGACGATTGGATTTTGCTCACGCGGGAAGATGGGATGCATCATCTGCGCGAGCGGGCGAAGGACGGGGTGCGGATCGCTAGCCTTGGCGAAGACCGAACCGACGACACCGCGACGGCGGCGAGCGAGGCGGCCATGAACGCCGTGGTCCACGCCGGCGACGGTCTC
>JAOQAA010000389.1 GCA_025963815.1 Capsulimonas sp. | reverse complement strand
GTAAACCCACTCATGGTCTTCTTGAACGTCCCCAGTACCCCGGCCGCCTCACGAGGCAATGCCTCTGAAGGTACGACAACTCCGCTGAGCTTCTTCACAGACACCAGGATGCTGCCGTTCTGAGACTTCTGGGCGGGATCGCTCCAGCGGATCGAAAGCTGGTCAGGAGCTTCCCACAGTGTCCAATGCGCGGGCGGCTCCAATGAAAATCCGTTGGGGTTTGTGTACGGCTGCGCATGGAGCGAAGCTCCGGCAAACGTCAGAAGGGCGATGGAGGATGCGAAGACGCGGGCGAACATAGGCGGGAGCTTCCTTTGAGAGTATGCCGACGGATCGCGTCATTGCGGTGTGGTGGGTTGATTATACCCGAGGAGATATGCTGGAAATGGCCCCTCCGCCCCAATTCTGGGGGACCAGAGAATTGGGACGAAGGGGCCACTTTAGCGCGATAGGAGAGATTACTTCGCCGTCTCAATCCCAATCTCCGCCAGCGATCCGAAGTTCTGGCCGGAGTGGTCGTTCACGATCACGAACTTCAGATACCGGGCGGTGCGCGGTGACGACAGCTTAATTCGCTGCCGGTCGGGCGTATCGGGCATGTTTCCTTTGGCGACGGGATTGCCCCAATCGGTTCCGTTGTCGCTCAGATAAAGTTCGTAATCGCGGGGACGGCCGTTGCTGCCGTCGGCGCGCGGGGTGATCAGAACGGCGGCGATGGGCTGTGGATCCTTGAAATCCACTACCACCCAGTGCGGCGCGGGAGCTTGAGTTGGGCTATAGCGGCTATGCCAGATCGTGCCGGCGTCACCGTCGAACAGGTGGGCGGGGTCGCCTTCGCCGGGCTCAAAGTCGCTGGCGGTGGCGGTCCACTTGGTGCGGACGACGATGGCTTCCAGCGGGAACTGCCCGGCGACGGACTGTCCGTTTGGCAAAGTGCTGCGAACCTGGAGAACGGTGGCCGATGTGATGGGGAGCGGCGCGATGTAATGGGTCCATGTTGCGCCGTCCAGAGAGTATTCAATCGCGCCTCCGTCTCCCTTGAGGACAACCGAGCCGTTCGGAGCGACCTCAGCGAGAACGGGCTTCGGCCGGTCCTGTGGAACACCCATGCGCGCCACCTTGGCTGGGTCCGATGCGGCGGGCATGAGGCGCAGCACATAGGAGAAAGCGGTCGGGTCGGACGAGACTCGGTACTGCGGCAGCGGGGTCGGACCGCAGCTGTTGGAGCCGACGCCGAGGGTCTTTGCCGCCAGGCACACAACGGTCGCGGTCCGCGCAGGCAGATCGACACGGTAGGGAACGTCCATCTGCTCGTCCGTGTACGGCAGCGCGGAGAACTGCATCGGGCCGCCGTCGGCGATCGCCATCAGGCTGGGGAAGTGCGCGCCGCCGAGCATCAGCCAGCGGGCGTCCTCGTGATTGCCGCAGTCCATGGGCTTGGAGTACGGTGTCATCTGATCGACGACGGAGCTTGCGTAGCGGCCGATATCCGAGCCGCGCTTGCGGTCAGAGTAGTTCTCCATGGGACCGCGCGCCAGATAATCCAGGGAATCCATGCTCTTATTCAGCAGCATGCGCACACCGATCCGCGCCAGGGTGATCTTGCGTCCCTGCGGCGAGACGGCGTTGTCCACGGTGATGTAACCATTGCCGTAGACGGTGTAGCTCGCGGTGTGCGTGACGGAGAAATCGTCCCCCGTGTAGTGCACGGTCGAGACGATGCGCACGGCGCCGGGCGCGACTTGCTTCGCCGTCATCCCGAGCACCCTGGTTTTCAGATGCTTTAATCCCGCCGACTCCCAGCCGCGCGCGGCCCAGTTGTCGTCGTTGCGGTGCTGCTGGCGCCACAGATGCAGCTTCGGGCCGCCATCGGACGCGAGCAGTTCGACACCGGCCATCTTGAAGCTGGACAGCGTTCCTGTTGTCCGATCGAAGTCCACGGCGAACCCATCGCCGGTGACGGCGATTTGGTTATCCGTGTCAGTCAGCTTCAGCGCTTCCAGAGTGCTTGCCGCCACCTGCGGCGCTGGCTCCTGCGCGGCGAGGATCGGGAACTGAGCGTTGGCGACTTCATAACCCGCCTTGGCCCACAGTTCGTTTTTTGCCAGCGAGAAGGCGACATTCATCAGATAAGTTGCGCCGGGTTTGGGCGAGAGCTTCACCAGCGGCAATTGCAGCGTACCCTCGGCGCCGGGCTTGAGACTGACCGTCGGAAGCTTACCGCCGCCGATGCGCGATCCGTCTTCGGTGATCGTCCAGGTCCCCACGAACTTGTTCAAGTTCGTAAAAGCGTACTTGTTCTTGATCTTGACCTTGCCGCCGGGCAGGTTCTCGGCCTCCATGCCGATCCACTGGTAGGCGCGCTTCAGTTCCGGAAAGTGCGGCTTGGGGGTGCGGTCTGAGAAGATGACGCCCTTGTGAATGAAATACTGGTCGTTTGGCTTGTCGCCAAAGCCGCCGCCGTAGGCCAGGTATTGATGTTTGGGATCGCGGCGGTTCCAAAGTCCCTGGTCTTCCCACTCCCAGATCGCGCCGCCCAGCAGCGAGGGATACTTGTCAAATACGTCGTTGTAATCGCCGACGGAGCCCATGGAGTTGAACATCGCATGGGCGTACTCGCAGAGATAGAACGGCTTGGTGTACGAAGGATCTTTGGCGATCTGCTCCGTGGATTCCGGGTTCGTGTACATGTGGCTGTCGATGCCGGCAGGATTGTTCGCGCCGGCGCCGAAGGGCTCATAATGGGTCGGCCGGGTCGGATCGATCGCCTTGATCGTCGCGAGCGCCGACCGGAAGTTCGAGCCGCCGCCGCACTCGTTGCCGAGCGACCAGATCACCACGGAGGGGTGGTTCTTCATGTTCTCGACATTGGCGACATTCCGGTCCACGATCGCCTTCTCATAGCGCGGCTCACGATCCAGGACGCCCATGTAGCCATGGCACTCGACATTCGCCTCGGCCACCAGATAGAGACCATACTGATCGCACAATTCATACCAGCGCGGATCGTCGGTGTAGTGGCAGGTGCGGTCATGGTTACAGTTCGACTGCTTGAGCAGCTCAATGTCTCTGATCATGCTCGCTTCGGTCACATAGTGCCCGGTGTCCGGCCCATTCTCGTGACGGTTGGCGCCCTTGAGTTTGATCGGTATGCCGTTGATCTCGAAAAGACGCCCCTTGATCTCGATCTCACGGAATCCCGTCTTTGAGGAGATAAGCTCCTGCGCGGCAGCGCCGCTTTGCAGCGCGATCACCGTGGTGTACAGGTTCGGCGTTTCGGCGGTCCACTTCCTCGGGTTCGTGACGGGGATCGAAACCGAGACATTCGCTTCGCCATTCGCCGCAATCGCGGGCACGGAGACGACGGCGCGCGCTCCCGGCACGGGCTTGCCGGCCGCATCATACAATGTGACGGCGACGGCGCGCGGCGGCGACGGCGCGGATCCATAGTTATGAACCTTCGCAGCGACTTTCAGCGCCGCGTTTTTATACTGTGCGTCCAGGTCGGTGACGATTTTGAAATCGCGCAGATGCACCGTCGGCGCGGACCACAGCGTCACGTTTCGGAAGATCCCAGAAAGCCGCCACATATCCTGATCTTCCAGGTATGAGCCTGAGCTGTACTGGTAAACTTCTACCGCCAGGGTATTCGGCGCATTGCGATTGAGATACGGCGTGATGTTAAACTCCGCCGCGTTGCGGGAGTTCAGCGAGTAGCCGACCTTCTTACCGTTGACCCAGAGATAAAAAGCCGAGTCCACTCCATCGAAGGTCAGAAAGACTTTACGGCCGTCCCACTGCGCCGGAACGCTGAACGTGCGCCGATAGCTGCCGACCGGGTTGCGCTCGTTGTACGCCGTCCAGTCCTTCGGCGGTTCGCCCATCACGCGCGGCCAATCGGGCTTAAAGGGATAAGTAAAGTTGGTGTAGATCGGCGTGCCGTACCCCTGGATCTGCCAGTTTGACGGAACCGAGATGGTCTTCCAATGGCTGACATCGTAGGTGGTCTTGTAGAAGTCCACCGGGCGAAACTCCGGCCGGCGCACCCAGTTGAACTTCCAATCCCCATTCAGCGAGCGCGCATAGCTCGACTGATGACGCTTGGCGACAAGCGCTTCTTTCAGATCGGCGTACGGCATGAGCGTGGCGTGCCAGGGCTCTTTATTGATCCCAAGGATTTGCTCGTTCTCGATCTCGGGAGGCAAGGGAGCGTCGGCCGCATACGCGGCAAGCGGACTAGCCGCAAGGGCGGCCAGCAGTAACAGAGAAGACTTCATCGGTTATCCTTGGCGAGTGTTTATGTTTCTATTGCGAGTATTGATGGTGAAAGAAGTGAAATGTTTCATGGATTGCATCGCAATCTCCCATGGTCCAATTCATTTTTTCTTGAATACTCATCTTTATTGGCGCCATTATAATACGAAAAATGGATCCATGTCAAGAACCAAAATTATATGGAGCCATATTACTCTGTCACATTCCAACCGTCCACGATCAGCTTCGTTCGATTGGCGTCGATCGCTCCCGCATATTCGACGCGAATGGTCCGCGACTCACCTGGGAGGAGCGAGATAAAGTTGTCGCTGTAGAACGCCGGTCGGATCGGCTTGCCGGTTGCGGCGTCCTGCAAGCGGACCCAGACCATAAAAGCGAGGCTCTTCGAGGGGTTGGCGATGCGCACGGTGTCCACGTTCGCTCCAGAGGAGCGCGACGGGGTCACCGTTGTGTTCAGCTTGACTTTGGGCAGTTTGTTCAGATCTTCAAAGCCTTCGTACTCGGGGCCGGTCAGAGTACGTCCAGGCGTATAGGCGTGATTGGACCGCCAGTAGAAGGTCTGGGCCACGGGCTTGCCCGTGGCGTCGGCGATGTCCAATCGAATGAAGTGGACAGGGGAGACATTCGCGGGAATATCGACTTTGAGAATGTCGTGCATGAGACGGTCGGCGGGCACATCAATTAGGACTGTTTTGCGATAGACTTCGGTCATATCAAAATTGAGGATGCGCGCCGTCAAGTGATAGCCTGGAAAGGCGCGGATGTATTCGTTGTTAACCGAGACAGTGTCTTTCAAGAAGTCATAGTGGGCGTGCAGCGGTTCGGGCGCATTCTGACTGAAGTACAGGGCAGCGGTCGGCTCCAGCGACCAGTCCCACATGCGTCCGCAGACCTGCCGATTGGGGCTGTTCAGATACCAGAAGAGAAGTCCCGTCGAGAAGCGATCGCCATATTCAAATCGGTTGGCGTTCCAGTTCTCCCAGATCGCCCGGTAGGACAGTGCGCCGAACATCTGCGACTTCCACGCGTAATCCTCAATGCTGTCGCTCGGGCCATACTGCTCGACGGCGCGTTTGTAATCCGTCGTCATCAGATGAAAGCCGCCGCCGTCCAAATAATCCCACACGGTCTTATTGATGGGCCAGAGGTCTTTCGGGGCCATCATTTCGCGCAGGCTATCGATGGTCGGCAGGATCGGCGCGCCATACTCGGGGCAGAATCCGTTGATCCGGCTTCCGCGCAGCGATCCCGTATCTTCATAGTAGAACATCGGGTTGACGGATTGGTAAGGGCTGCCATCGTGAATTCCATCGGTCTCAGATCCAGATTGCCATCCATGCGTATC
>JAOQAA010000388.1 GCA_025963815.1 Capsulimonas sp. | reverse complement strand
AATGTGGACGCCGCCGCCGATACGCTGCGACGGATTCGGGGGATATTGGAACAGGCAGGTTACTAAAGAGCCTGCCTGTTTCAATCTCAGGAGTTTGCCTGAAGCATATACACATATGAATGATTGGAGAAGTCATTCGAGACACCGTAGGCGACACTGCCCATGATCGTCTCGTATTGAATATTGTTCGGCAGGAACTTCGGCGGCTTCACCAGTCCTCGCTCCGTCAGCTTTAACACCGTGCTCATTCTTGTATCAGATCCTCACTCGTATTCCAATGTCCTGGGGCCTTGCGGATATATCCATCTCGTCCTAAATCTGTTACGCGAGATTCTACGCCGTAATAACCTCCCTGTCAAGGTGATGAACTTGACGGGGAGATCACGCAGTCCGAATGAAGGCATACTTCGCGCGTCCGCCGCCCGTGTCGCCGATCTTGCGCGTCTGGCGCGCGACTTCATACCCCTCGCGTCCGCCGTCGGTGTTCGTGTTGCCTTCGATGGTCTTGAAGACGCCAGTCGGACGGTCGTAGGCGGTCACGATGCCGGCATGAGCGTAGCGGACGAGCGACGGCTCCCACTTCAGCATCACCCACCCCGGCGCCAGCTGCGTGCGTGCATCGTCCGCCGACACGAGCAGCCCGTTCGCTTTCGCATGGTCCGCCTGGACCTGGCACGACGCCGTCGGGAACAGCAGCGTCACCCCATTGGCGCTCGTGTAACCCGACCAGGAAAACATCGCGTACACAAACGCCATGCACCAGGGATTACCCGGCGCACAGTTTGCCGCTAGTAAAAAACGGTCGACTTCGCGCCCTCGGTTCGAGCCGGGCGGCTCCTCCTTGGTTCCGAGGTATTCGATCGCCCTTGCGATCACCGCCTGCTGCCGAGCCGCCTTCTCTGCGGCGCTGAGTTTTACGTTAGCCATGTTGGATCGGTCCTTTCGGTTCACTGAGGGTTGAGCCTTCATCGTCCGTGTCGTCATCGTCATCTGGGACGGCGTCTACCGTCGCGGCGGCGCGCAAGGGGCGGCCGAATTGGTTGCTGAGCTTTCCCGTCAAGAAGCCCAGCATCAGCGTCATGACGCCCGCGATAGTCTGTTCCTTGCCGGGAGGCGCGAACATGTAGAGACACATCGAAAGCACAATCAAGCCGACGCTGCTGACGATCATCACAAAGTGGAGGGAAGGGACGGGCGAAGGGTGGTTTTTCGTTTTCATAGTTCTTCTCGAAAAAAGAGCCGCCCCAGGATAGAGGCGGCGGCGGTGTTATTTGATTGAGTTGCGCGAGAGCGTCAGCAGCAGCCGGGGGCTTCGACGGAAACGCAGCCATCTCCGATATGTCGGCTGGGACGGTTGTCCTGATCGAGCGTGTCGATCGTCGCGACCGCGTTGTAATAGCCGACAGCGACGGAGGTCATGTCGAAGAGGTACCAGACATTCAAGGTCTGCGCGGCGCCTTGATCCCATCCGGTGCAGTCCACATTGTTGATGATAGGAGTTCCAGCCTCGTTGGTAATCGTGATCTTGGGAGTTCCCTGGACCGTGAGCAGCATTCCCTCCTTCGCCTCAACATCGAACTCAACACGGCGCTTCTCGCCCTTGATGTACGTGATCATGTCTTTGCCGCCCCTTTCGTTACGCCGTCGCTCTGGATCCGCACGATGGCGCCGTCGCTCCTGAACGTCTTCAGAACGCCGTCGCCCCGAAATCGCACAATCGCCCTCACGAGCTCCGTCTCCGTCACCGGCGCCGCCAGCAGATCATCCAGGCAGACCGTGTACGCTCCGACGATCGCGAGGGCGCCGTCCTGGAACACCAGCCCGAATGTTGAGATGGATCTCGCGCCAGCGGCGGCCGCCGCGCGATCGAGAACCTTGATGGAGTCGACGCACTGCGAAGACGCGCCGAGACGGCTCAGCCCGAAGTCAATCTCGGCGGCGACCTGGATGGATTCCAGCGTCTTGGCGGTCGCATACACTACCGCCGCGCCGGCGTCTCCGAGGAGCAGCGAGGAGTTAGCCCGGACGGATGCGCCGGAGGAGGCGCGCGCCGCATCGAGCAGCGCGGTTCCATCCGTGCTGCGAGACGACGTCGCCATGCGCGCCGGCGTGGCGTCCACCATGACGAGCGATGTCACCGTCGCGGAAGACGCCCCGCCGACCGTGATCGCGGCGTCGAGCAATCGAGTACTGGTGAGTGTCGCCGCAGATTGCCCGGAAGCCGCAAGACTTGGATCGGTGACGAGCTGCCATGTTTGCACCGACGAGCGCGCGCCCCAGAGGCACACGGAGTAGTCCAGCACCGTGGAGCCACCGAGGGGAGCGGCGCTGAAGTTGTCCACGAGGATATTCGTGCTTGCGCTGCGCATGCCCGCGAAGCCAGCCGCCGTAATACTGGCGTCGGTAACGACGCCGGATACAGGGACTTTCTGGACGCCGCCGACGAAGCCCACCAGAGAACTTCCGTTGACTTCGAGGCGCAGCGTCTGCGTGCCCGTCAGCGTCAGGGAGATCGAAGAGAGCGACGTCAAGACGCCGGCGACAACCTTGATGATGGCTAAAGTATTGGGCTGATACCGGAGGGCGTAGTACGTATTCGCTGAGCTGCTGCACCGGACGCTGGGACCGATGCCGCCCGTCGGTGAGGTTCCTGGGACAATGATGTCCATCTGCGCGTAATAGTCGGCGCTGGGAGGCGTCGCCGAAGTGCGGTAAGCCGCCGTCGAGCTGGCGAATGGCGTGTAGGAATTGCTCTGGACCGTTCCCACGACACTCGAACTGAGCATCAGCAACCAGCTCGCGCCCGTGTCAGTTGTGTGGGACGTCAGCGTTGTTCCGTTGGTATCCGTAAATGTATCGGTGACAAAGTCGGTCATGCCCTGCTCCTGCGCCCTCGGCGCGATCCATCAAGACCACGCCGAGGGCCGCGCCGGCTACTCTCCGCCGACTGTTTGGTCATTCATCCGGCTCGCCAGGAGCGATCCGAACCGCGTCGTCACGGCGGCGACAGCGGCCGTTTCACTCGCGCCCAGATAGACCGCGCCCGGCGACCAGCCGGCGATGAGCTGATGAACCTGGGGATTGCGCGGGGACGCCGCATCCGCGCGGTCGTTGATGATCACCACGAAGATGCTGGGGTGCGTGTCGCTGTCCTGCGCGCAGATCCCCCACTGCCCGCCGGCGTCCTGGATGGCGTCCGCGCCGAGCGGCCGGACCTCCGGATCAGTCTCCGGATTGATGACTTCCGCCGAAACGGCGTACCATTGTTTGCCTACGAGAGCCATCATTAGATCCTTCCCGCCAATGCGTTGGCGGTCGCTTCCGTGATCGACCAGGTATGCGCCTGAACGCGCGCGGTGTACGTGTTGGCCTTCTGCCGGGTGATGCCCTCATCGACCAGCGCCACCTGCGCCTGCTGGAGGTTGATATCCCCTCTCATCAGGCGCTGGAAGATCTCGCCGATTGCATATGGATTCATCGATTTGCCGACCTTTCTGGGATGTTTTATCCCTGCGTGAACAGTTCCGTCAGCGCGAATTGCTGCGTGATGCCGGCGGAATAAACGCGCGTCACGCCGTCCCGGTAGACCGGCTCGCCGCTGGCGTGGGCGCTAGTCAGGTTCGCAGTGAGCGTGACGTTGGTGAGGCCGGCGCCGCCCGAGTCGATGGCGCCGATCGTAGTGATCTGTCGGAACTCTTGATTGGCCGATGTGCCGACCGTGCCGATCGCGAGCCAATCGGTAGTGTTGAGACTGGCGGCAATGGTATTGGTCAATTTGACGACCGCCTGGGCGGAGGCGGCCGACGCCTGAAGCGTGCTGCTGACCGCCGCCGGGTTCATGGGGCTCACGGTGTAGAGCTTGCCGCTGTAGCCACTGGCCTGATCCGTGAGGAAGATGTGGCGACCGTTGTTGACCGTGGGATTTCCTGTGAATGCCGCAAAACTTTGCGTTGGCGTCACAAGCTGCCACGCCGGCGCGGTTCCCGCCGAGTCGGGGAAGTTGGTGCTGTTGCGCGTGATGGCCAGACGCGCGTAGCCGCCGCCGGTGATCTCGCCGCCGTTATACGTACTGAGCGTGTCCGCCGCCGTCGGCGTGACGGAGCTGGACAGGATGCCGGCGTAGACGGTGGCCGGCAGAGCGGACTGCAAGAGCGTGCCGTTGAACAACTGCGGAAAGAGCTTGGTCCAGTCGGGGAAGACGAATTGAGGCATGGTAAGAATCTCCAGGCGTAAAAAAAGCCGCCTCCATGTGGAGCGGCCGAAGTGACATATGGATGTTCCGCGCGGAATATCTACGGGGATTAATAGACCTGTGAGACTGTTAAATTGATCGGCGCCGGCGGCGCGGTAGAGACAAGGTTCAGCGTGCCGGTGGAGGCGATGATCGTTCCGCCGACCGCCGTCCCCGTCAGCATAAACTCGACCCACACATATCGATAGGTTCCTGACAGCGCCACCGTCCCAGTTGAACTACCGCTGTAGAGCACACTGGAGGCCAGCACATTGACCGTTCCGCCAGCGCGGGGATTCGATCCATCATTGTTCCCGTACACGTTCATCACAATGGTCTGACCACCGCCGAACGTAGGGACAATCCCATTCGCGAGGGAGATGGACGTCAGCACCTGCGAACTTCCAATATCGAGCAGGAACAGATCGAACGGACCGGTGTAAGAGCCGCCGCTGATCTGATTGACGACCAGATCCGCCCGTGTCGTCGTCACGCCGTCATTGAGATATGTCGCCGGGTTGCCGGTATATGGATTGGACGAGCCGACAACCCGGGACGCTGTATATGCCATGCCTCTACGCCTCGCTTTGAGATTATTGTTCTTCGAATTCGATCTCGACAATCGCCTGGGCGCCGCCGATCGCCGACCAGATCGGGGCCAGCCGTGCGCCGCTGACGACGCTGGCGCCGGAAGCGAAACTGGTGACATTTGCGCCCTGGTAGTTGGTGGCGCCGCTAAGTGAGATCGCCGCAGTGAGGAGAGTTGTCCCAGCGCCAAAAGCGGCATTGCCAGAAGCACCGTAAACAAGATCGACCGTCGTGGCCGAAGCGGTGGGAGACGGAACATAGAACCTCGCAATCTTGGGAATCCAGGTAATGGAAGTGTTCGCCGGTCCCGCCGGCGCATAGATGATTTGAGTCGTGTCCGGAGTGCTGGCGGCGGCCGCCGCCTCACGGAACTGGACTTGCCAGCGCCGTTTCGGGATCGTGGGGATCGTCGCCGCCAGAGCCGCCAGCAGCGCGTCCGCCTCCGTCTTCTCGTAGACGACGGGGTCGGCGTGGCTGGCCGTCGTCTTGACCGTGCCGCTCGCAGTAGGACTAGCGAGCGGCGGCGTGGAAGGCGTCGTTGGTCCGGCGCCGACCGCTGCGACTGCGGACGCACTCCCGCCGCCGGAACTGGACGCGCTCGCCTCTCTTGCCTTTAGGAGTTTGGCGATCGATGGTCTCTCGTTACTCAGTTCCAGCGAGACAGTGAGAGCCTGACGAGCCCAGGTGTATTGCACACGCGCGGCCCAGTCCTGTATGTCGGCAGACGCTAATCCGGAGATGCGGATCAGCGTTCCTTCGCCTGGCCTCGGCGTCTGATCGTGTTCGTGGGTCAGGTCCACGCGATCACGCTTCATCGGCAGGGCGCCGCGATCAAACTGCGCTTTGGCCCATGCTTTTCCGTTTGCGTTCCAGTCGATAATGTCGCTGTTCGAGATGACCGCTTCGCGTCGCCCATAGGTGGCGGCGGACAGCGCTTGCGCGCTGAGCGCCGTGCAAACTTCCTCCGCCGTGATGTAGCGCTCGAAATCAGAACCTCGCAGAAAATCATCGCTGTCGGCCGCCGCATCGCGGCAAGAGATGTAATCGACATCGTACGTTCCGCCGACAGCAAAGGATACAGTCGTCATCGCCGAGGCCGCGTTGTTATGCGCCGTCACATCTTTATAAAGCTTGACCCATGTCCCATTGTTCGGGATCGTGAACACGGCATTCTGGTACTGCGTCCCGTTGCCGGAGCCGTCCCATTCATGATACTCAACAAAAGCGCTGCCGGCCGCCGTGTTCAGGCCGGGAGACATGCGCACGTAGGCCACGCATCGGAGCTGCTGGAATGGCGTCGGCTTGAAATGATAGCCTTGCTTTCCTCTGTCTTGCCCTGGGTATGGACAGATCTGGGGCTTGTCGTTCAGCCCGGTTGACGAGACGGAAGAGCTGTCGGTGGTAACCGTCGCCCGCACTCCGTAGTAGCCCTCGCGCGCGGCCGCCGGGCACGCCCAATCGATCGCCACGAACTTATCGGCCGTGTTCGACGGGTTGTTGTACTGGATCTCCCAGCCATATTGTCCGACTGCCGTACTCTCGCAGAAAATGACGTCATCGACCAGCATCCCATTCCCGCCCGGAATGTGCGCCACATCCGCCACGATGCGCACGCGCGCTTTCGTGATGGAAGCATTCTGAAATGTCATCGACAGCGTCAACGCATCTGAGGAGAGGATCGTTGTTCCCTGCCCGCCGCCCCATGCGACGCCAGGGGGCGCAAGCGGCAGGGTATAAGTCTCCAGTACGGTCCCGCCGCTCGCGCGCCCTTCCACGATCAGGCGGCCGCTCGGCAGATCCGCGCCGTTCTCGGCGGCGACGAAGAGGCTTGCTTGATATTGCTTCGTCGCCGGCGTGACAGCACACTCTTGCCAGGCTTCTTGACTAGCCGCCGTGAGCGCTACGAACCATTTGTCGGTATGAGCCGAGTTGTAGTAGCTCGCGCCGTCGCCGGCGTAATGCCGCGCGGCGCCGCCGACGAACGTCCAGGCGATCCCGCGCTCAAACGAACCGTCGTCTAGTAGATTTCCATTGTTCTCGCTGGGGAGCGTCGGAAGCTCGAAACTGGGATTGGTGATGAGCTGGGGGTACTTGGCCGGACCGCCCTTTAGCTGAATGGCGTTGACGATGTTCGTATAGTCGAGCGGCGAGCTGATGACGCGCACGTTCTTACCCGCAAAGAACTGATGCCCCACGGTGGTAACGCGCGGCCGTAGATAAAAGCGATTGAGTCCCGTGGGCGGATCGATGTCCCAGCCCCACACGATGTTTCGCCCCGCCTGTTCCTGCAGCTTGTCCATGGCGTCACGGGCCGACGCCTTATCCAGCGCTAGGCGCTCCAGCGATATCCCCGTCGCCTGAATGTCGCGCACAAAGCGCAGGCCCGGCCGGCGCGCGGCGTAATCGTCGGCGATGCGGCCGGCGAAGTAGTTTAGGTCCGCGCCTCCCGGGATCAGCAGCACCTTATCCAGAAGTACATGGTTCATATCCTCCATGAATCCATAGGCGACGAGCTTATGCTGTTCTTTGAGATCGAGTGTCGGCTCCGGAATTGTGACGATCCCGCGCGCGCGCAGCGTCTCCGTTCCGTCCTCATTGCGCGCCCAGATTTCGACGATGTCGCCACCGCCCACACCGAGGGCGCGATCGTAGGCGCGAGCCAGCGCAACGTTAATTTGACCCGTCCCTCCTGACTCCAGATCCTCCCAACTCGTACCATCTACGAAGTCATCAGGGTTGACTTGGAGGCGCAAGCCGGTGGCGCCAGAGAGGAAGCGCGGCTCGATGTCGAAATTATTGGCCATGTGTTTTCTTAATAGCGCCGGGCGATATAGACGCAGGCGAGAGAGGCAATGCTGATGGTCGAGGCTGATGCAGTGATCGTGTTCGATCCTGGATCAAGGGAGGGGATGCGCCCGCCCAGCAGCCCGAAGTTCGTCGCCCCGTTTAGCGTCACGTTGTAGGCAGAGCGATCGATCACGATGACATCTCCAGTAACGAAAGTTCCGGACAGCGTCGCCGTCTCGCCGGTGGTGCTGTTTGTCAGCGTGATCGTTCCCGTTCCCCCGGTTCCGACCGTAACGGTCCAGCGAGGCTTAGCCGGCGCCGTGCCGGCATTTACGATCGTTCCGCCGGCGCCGCTGAGCGTGGGCGTAGTATTGGCCGTGTCGAACCAAGCGGGATCCGGCGCGCGCAGCGTGATCGTGATCGTCGAAACAACGCCGTAGAGCATGCCGTCGTTCGTGTCTTC
>JAOQAA010000366.1 GCA_025963815.1 Capsulimonas sp. | reverse complement strand
TCCCCCGCTAATGCATCTTAAACGGTCCGCCGTGCGGTTCCGGCGCAAGCTCGGGCCGCGCGGAATCTTGAATGACCTCATTCAATTCCAATTCGTTCTGCTGGAAGTAGGCGTCTTTGGGAAGCGTGCCGGATTTGGCGTGGCCTTCGGTGAAGGCTTCGGAGCGGATCCAATTCATCAAATCCTGGCGGCTGTCCCAGGTGGTCAGGACGACGTAGGGCTGACCTTCGTTGACTGGGCGCAGGACGAGGTTGGAAATGAAGCCGGGCATTTTGTCGACTAGGCCCGCGCGTTCACGGAAGACGGTTTCGAACTGGTCGGCGTACTCGGGCTTGACGTAAAGACGATTGGCGACGGTGATCATGGGCGTACTCCTGATAGTAGTGTTTGAATAGGGGCGGCGTTTCCGGCGGCGTCGCGCGGAATCGCCGGCTGGATGGACCATTCCGCCCGGCTGGTCTCGGCCAGTTCGGTGAGTGCAGGGCCTTTCCCTTCCGAATCGAAGAGATTGACGTTGTTAAGAACTCTTCCAGACAGCTGATGGACGATTTGGTCTCCGAAAATCGAAGGCTCGATCCGCCATGTCTGCGCTTCGGAGGCAATCGTGCGCTGCTGGATCAGCGTCCACGCTCCCTTGACCTGCGCGGCGGCGAGGTAGAAGCCGCTGTCGGCATTCTGGATGGTATAGGATCCGTCCGGGACGGCCACAAAGCTCCAGATTTGGCTGTTAGTTGCGTTCGCACGGTATTCGCGGATCGGAGCGCCCGACTTCCGGTTGATCTTAGGCGAGTCGAGACGATAGTACGAAGAGGCGTCCGTAATCGTGTAGCCGCCGTCCGGGCGGCGTGCTGGGACTTGCCATGTGATCGTATCCGAAACAGGTCCATCCCCGAACACAGCCTTTGCCGTCACGGTATTCGCGCCGACAATCATCGGCGCCGACGCCCACTGGAACACATGGTCCGGGCTGGTTTGGGCGCCCAGATCGACGCCGTTGACGACGAGATCGACGGTCTCGGCGTTGGAGTAGACTTTGATGGGGCGCGTGGCGCCGAACCGGTTATCATAGCGACGTCCGGTGATATGGACGACGGGTTCTTTGGACCAGTTGGCCTTGTAGAAATAGAAGGCGTCCTTGCGTGTGCGTCGATCGTATGTCACGAGGCCCTTGTCGTTACGGCCCGCATGGTCGCCTTCCTTGCGACCGTCCACGGCGAAGTCGAACATGTTCCAGACCAATTTGCACCAGAGATAGGGACGCTCATTCATGATGGCCCACGCCGTCTCGTGAAAGAGCGCCTGGTACTCTTCCGTGTGGTCGAGAGGCATCGGATCGTCGCTATGAAAGTCGATGCTTGCGCCGGCGCCGTACTCCGTAATCCCTACGGGCGTTTGCGGATGCTGCGCGTGAAACTGCTCCACCCAGGGCGCAAGATCCCACGTGCGGCCATAGTACCAGCCGTAATAGCGATTGTATCCCAGCACATCCGTCTGAAAGTTGATCGCGTTGTCGGTGCGCTGATTGGTGGCGAGAACGGTCAGCCGGTTTGGGTCAAGAGTGTGCGCCGTTTTGTCCAGCGACGCGAGCAGCGGAGCGGGCTTGCCACCGATCTCATTCGCGATGCTCCAAAAGCAGATCGACGGGTGGTTATAGTTCTGCTTGATCAGCTCGGTCAATTGCTGGCGCGTATTCTCCGCGAACGTATCGCTCTTCTGAAACGTTTCGACCAACGGGATCTCCGCCCAGGTCACAAGCCCCGTTCGGTCGCATAGGTCAAGCGTATGCTGCGAATGCTGATAGTGGCTCAGGCGGATCATCGTAGCGCCGATCTCCTTGACCAGCGCAAAATCGGTGTCCTGATCGGAATCTGCTGCGGCCCAGCCTTTGTCCATCGCATCCTGATGCTTGTTGACGCCGTGCAGGTCCAGATACTTGCCGTTCAGTGAAAAACCACTGTCGGGAGAAATGGCGAACGCGCGAAACCCCAGCGGCTGGCGCACGGCGTCGATCACGCGTCCGCCTTCGCTTAGCTGCACACTCACATGATAGAGATATGGATCCGCGAGACCATCCCACAGATGAGGCAATTTGAGGACCGTGTCCTGAACCACGTCCGCGGCGGCGCCTGGGTCGAGGGTGACGCTCTTCGTCAGTTTCGCCGCCTCTTCACCCCGAGCGTCGAAAACAGTCGCCGTCACAACGATGTCCCGTTTTACAGCCGCGTCATTTTGCACTTCCGCCAGGATCTTAAGGTCCGCCGAGGCGCTCGTCACGTGGGATGGGGTAAAAAAGACGCCCTCGCTGCCGTAATCGTCCATGCGCAGGTGAACCGGGTCCGTGCTGATGATGCGCGCCTTACGGTACAAGCCGCCGAACACCGTAAAGTCGCCCAGGAGTGGGATAATCCCGGTGTCGGAATTATCGACTTTGACGGCGATCACGTTGTCTGAACCGACACGCATCGCCTTCGTCACATCAAATCGAAACGCCGCGAAGCCGCCGCGATGCTCGCCGACCAGAGCGCCATTGACGTAAACCGACGCCGTCAGGCTCGCCGCGTCGAACTGCAGGAAAAGCCGTCGTCCAGTGTCGGAGGCAGGCGCCGTATAGTGGGTGCGATACCAGCCGTGGCCGCGCGTATACCGCCCCCCATCCTCGCCGTCCCGCGCGTTCCATGTGTGTGGAAGCGTGACGGACTCCCAGGCGCCGTCATTGAAGGCCGTATCCTGCGCGTGCGCGCGATTGCCGCGATAAAATTTCCAGACGCCGTCCAGCGGCGTGTCGATTCGATCGATCGTCCGAAGCCGTTTCGCAGCTTCGGCTTGCGCGCGCACGGCGCCGCCGAGCGTCATTGTGAGAGTGGTGGCCGCCAGCAAGATTGGGACGAACGGAGAAAGAAAACGGGGGGACTTACAAAACACCATGCTGCAATATCCGATCTCATCGCACTTCGAAATACCAGAAGAGGAATCCGAACACGAGGGCAAAGAAAAGCATGCCGATCCAAAAGGCTCGGCCGCATCCGTGGGGCTCCTCCGGGACGCCGGGAGGAGCATTCGGTGGTTTCGGACGCAGAAATCGGTAAAGCAGGGGGTTCATGCGGCAGGCTCCGCTTCACGCCGGTATCGGTGCTGGCGGACGCCGTCAATATACTCTTGAACTGTTGAGTCGCTCAGCTCCAGCCGGCTCAGGCTTTGGCGGATCATTTCCGTACCCGCCTCGAACTCAGCGTGGATGACATCATCGGCGCCCGCCTCGCGCATCCTCGGGATATCGATCCCGCGATGCACGCGCGCGACCACCGGCAGTTTCGGCGCCAGATGCTTGAGGGTGTGGATGGCCATCTCCGTTGTGGACGCCTCGGGAAGCGCGACAATGGCGAGGGCCAGGCAGTGGGGCTGCGTCTGCTTCAGCACCGTTTCTGAGGAAGCATCGCCGTAGATCGCAATCACGCCGCTCTGCTTGAGCTGCGCGATGGCCGTCCCGTCGTAATCAACAACGATGTGCGGGATCTCATTGGCGCGCAGGGCGTCGGAGACATAGCGGCCGACCCGGCCGTATCCGAGCACCAGGACGCGGGCCAGTGAGCAGGCGTCCGTGTCCACCGCCTCACTTTCGGCATGGCGGTTCAGCCAGCGCGACATCTTGGGATTACGATTGAGCCGGGCGTACAGCGGCCCGGCGGCGCCGTAAACGAACGGCGTCAGCAGCAGCGTGATCAGCGCCGCCGAGAGGATCACACCGGTGATTTCCGGATTGATCAGCTTGCGCTCACTGCCGATATTGGCGAGGACAAACGAAAATTCGCCGATCTGGGCCAGACCCAGGCCCGCCATGATCGCCGTGCGTCCGTGATGCCCCGTCGCGTAAACCGCAAGCGCGGAGAGAAGCGCCTTGCCTATCACGATCGCCAGCACGACACACAGCACCGCAGGCCAGTGCTCCCGCAGAAAAACGGGATCAAGCAGCATTCCTACCGAGACAAAGAAAACGGCGGCGAACACATCGCGCAGCGGCCGGATCTGCGCAAACAGCTCATGCGCATAGTCCGTCTCTGAAACGACAATCCCCGCGATGAACGCACCGAGCGCCAGTCCCAAGCCCGCAAGCTCCGCCGTCACGGCGGTCACCAGACAGATCCCTACTCCGGTGAGCAGGAACAGCTCCTGGGAACCCATGCGTGACACGCGCCCCATCAGCGCCGGTACGCCCTTGATCGCCAGAACAATCGCCACTCCCATGAATAGCGCCGCCTTCAGCAAGGCCCACACCAAGGGGATTAACGCCGCCGCTCCGTGGGACGCGACCCCAGCGAGCGCGGGCAGCAGCGCCGCCATCAGCACGAGCGACAGGTCCTGCACGACCAGGATGCCCAGCATAATGGCGCCGTGGGAAGTCCCCAGTTCTCCGCGTTCATCCATGATCCGCATCATGACAGCGGTGGAAGACAGGAACAGAGCGCATCCCAAAAAGAGGCCGCCGTACACGCCCCAATGGAAGACAGCGCCGATCAAAAGCCCCAGCAGCACCATGCCAAGCAGGATTACCCCGCCCCCGACCAGCGCGGTCCGGCGCACGGCGTTCAACTCATCCAGGGAAAAGTGGATGCCGACCGTGAACATCAGCAGCACGACGCCTAAATTGGCGACCGTGTGGATCGTATCGGGGCTGGCCAATATTCCAGGTGTATGCGGCCCCACGACGACTCCGGCGACCAGATAACCGATTAGCACCGGCAGCTTCACCCAGCGAGCGATCAGCCCGCCAGCAAGCGCCGCAAGAAGCGCGATCCCGATATTAAGAAGAAATCCGGCTTGGTGCATTTGGGCTCCGTGGCGCCGAGGCCCTGATTACTCATCCTTCGAAAACCGTTCCTCGGTCCAGGGGTCGGCGTGGTTGTGGTAGCCGTTGACCTCCCAGAACCCGCGCTGATCGTTTGTCAGGAACTCAATGCGATTGAGGAACTTCGCGCCCTTCCAGGCGTAAAGGTGCGGCGCGATGATCCGTACCGGGGCGCCGTGCTCGCGTGGGATCGGCTCGCCGTTCAGGGCGTAGGCGACGATGACATCCGGGTGAGACAGCTCGGCAAGGGAGTTATTCGTCTTGTACCCTTCCATGGCGTGCTGCATCACATAGGTCGCTTCGGGAATTGGGTCGACAAGATCGGCGATGCTTTCAAAGGGGACGCCGGTCCAGTTCAGATCGTACTGGGACCAATGGGTAACGCAGTGGAAATCCGCAGTCAGCTCAATGGACGGCAGCGCGCGCAGATCGTCAAATGTCAGGCTGATCGGGTTGCGGACAGCCCCGTCGATCTTCAGGCGATAGGTTTCGGGATCGAACGGCGGCTGAACGCCTAAGTCCAAAACCGGGAATTTCGTGGTGAGATACTGGCCAGGAGGCAGGCGCTGGGTGCGCGGGACGGCGACTCGGCTTCCCGTTTCTCCGCGCTCACGAGCGCGCTCCACGGCGCGCGCCTTCACATGCAAGTATTTCGCGCTGAACTGCTCTCCGTTCGTATCGCTGGGCATCGTTCACTCCTCTTTAAGTATCTAACCGCCTCCGGCGGTCGTCAGTTTGCGCTTCACAAAGGTCGCCACCGGAAGCACTTCCAGAAGACGTTCGACATCCGAGGCGGGAAGTTTTTTGCCATCGGGTCCGGTCACATAAAACGCGTCGCGGGCGCGGCTGCCCCAAACGGACAGGCGGGCCGCGTGGATATTCCAGCCGAGGCTGGAGACGACATTCGCCAAGCGATAAACAACGCCCTTTTCATCGGGCGCGCTCACTTCCAGCAAACTAAACTGATCCGAAGTCGTGTCGTCAAGTTTGGCCGAATAGATCGTCTGGTCCTTCACGGGCTTATTGCGCTTCTTCAGCAGTTCCGCGAGCGCCATCTCGCCGAGCATGACTTTGCGCAGACTATCCTGGATCTCCGCCTTCTTTCCCGACGCCAGCGGCTTGCCCCGGTAATCGATCCAGAGCGTGTCGATCGCGATCCGCACGCTGGCCTCACGCGTAAAGACCTGCGCCACATGGACGTTGATATCATGCGCGTAGAGCACGCCGGTGATCTTCGCCAGCAGGCCCGGCTTGGGATCGTCGTAGGCGCAGATCGCCATCTCCGTATAGTCGTTTCCGAACTCGTGACGGAAGTCAATGATCGGTGTGAACGTTTCGCGCAGACGGCCAATCATCGCGATATGGAGATACATCTCCTCCAGCGGCGTGTTCAAAAGATACTGGGCCGGCAGATTGCGCGTATGCTCGTGGATCAGGTCGATTGGCAGGTTGTGCTGCGCGAGCTGCTTGCGAATACGATCGCGCTGACGCACCAGATTCGGCACGTACGCCGGCGTTTCCCCCTGCGATCCGCCCGCCAGCACGCCTTCCGCCCGGTAGTAAAGCTCCGTCAGAAACTTGCCTTTGACCTCTGTCCAAACCCCCTCGCCCACCGCCTGCGTGTCCGCGCAGGTGAGCAGATAAAGCATGTTGAGCGATTCCATGTCCGGGACGTGACGCGTAAATTCTCGGACGGTTTCCTCCAAAGACAGATCACGCAGACGGCTGGTCTCCGCCATCAATAGATGGTTACGTATTAAGAAGACCAATTTGTCACGGCGCTCGGAATCCCAGCCGATCCGGTCCGCAATGAGCACTGCGGCGTCGGCGCCCGTTTCGGCGTGTCCGCCCTCCGGCCACTGCTTGCCGATGTCGTGGATGAGGCCGGCGAGGTTCAGCACCTCGGGGAAGGCGACCTCGCCGGCGACGCGCCGGAAGTCGGCAAAGCGCGGGTCCGTTTCCTGATGGAATTGGTTCAGGTTGCGCACCACGCGCAGCGAGTGCGCGCCTACGGTGTAATCGTGGGCGGCGTCGTATGGGATCAGGGTCATCAGGGGCGCGAATTCCGGCATCAGCCACGCCAGCACTCCCTGCTGCTCCAGACGGTAAAGAATAATGGAAGCGTCTTTGGAACTCAAGAGGCGCGTGAAGACGCGTCCCGCGAAGGCAGGGTCCGGCGCCGTGGGGTAGCGCTGTAAAAACTGGCGGATCGCCTCTTCCAGCTCATCGGAAATCGTGAGAGAATAAGCCTGCGAAAGCTCGGCGGCGTGCAGCGGC
>JAOQAA010000361.1 GCA_025963815.1 Capsulimonas sp. | reverse complement strand
GGCGGGCTGACCTTCGGCGAGGACTTGCTGAGCGAGGGCGTTCGCGGCGGAGATTCCCGTGGCGTACTGGTAAACATAGTAGGCGCTGTAAAGATGGCTGAATTGCGCCCAGGTGATCCCAAGGCGTTCCTCGTCGATCTCCACGGCGTCGCCGTAGCCTTTCCGAAACAGTTCGACGATCTTGGCGGACATCCCGTCCGCCGTGACGGGCTCCCGATTTTCGAGCTTTGTGTAGAAGTCCAATTCAAAGGCGGCGAGGGCCGGCATCACGAACAAATATCGGTGAAAATTGCTGATCGCCTCTTCCAAAACTTGCAGGCGCACGTCACGATCCGTGACGGTGTTCAGGAGATGCGCGCGGACCAATGCTTGATTGAAGTTCGACGCCGTTTCAGCCGCAAAGAGCGAGTAGTTCGAGAAAATATGCGGCTGCTTTTCCCAGCTGAGATACGAATGCATCGAATGGCCGAGTTCGTGCGCCAGGGTACTCAGAGACAGGTAGTCGCTATCGTAGTTCATCATGATGAACGGACGGCTTCCATAAGTTCCTGAGGAAAACGCTCCGCTCCCCTTACCGACGTTCGGCCAAGCATCCACCCAGCGATCTTCCGTCAAACCGCGACGCATCGGGGCGAGGTAGCGCTCCCCGAGCGGCGCCATGCCGTCGCAGATGATTCGTACGGAGTCATCGAACGAAAGGGAGGCGCGCTGGGTGATCAGCGTGGCGGGGCTTTCGTAGAGCGGGACATCGTAGCCATGAAGTTTTTCGACGCCGAGGCCTTTGCGCAGCACGCTCCAATAGCGATGCCAGACGGGCAGGTTCTCTTGAACCGTATTCAGTAGATTTTCCACAACGACACGCGGGATCGCGTCATAAACAAGCCGCGACTGAAGCACATTCTCATAGCCGCGCGTGCGCACATGGAAGATTTCGGATTTCCCGGAGGTCGTCAGGCAGGCCGCAAGCGTGTTCTTCATGCCGAGGTAACCGTCGGCGTACGACTCCCACCCAGCCTTGCGCACGGCGCGGTCGGTGTGCTGCACAAGCGACGCCACCGTGCCTTGCGCGACGGGCAGGCGCTCCCCGGACGGCGTAACGGCGTGCGCGAACTTCAAGTCCGCGTCGATCAGCGCGTCGTGCGCGGTATGGACGCCGCCGGAAATCTCGCCGACCTGCGCCAAAACCCCCTCGACCTCCGCCGAGCGCACGTGTGGGCGGAGAAGCGACAGCGTTTCAAAGTGATGCCGACGCCACGCCAGCTCCGGCTCGGCGGCCAGGAACTCGGCGAGGCGCTCTGGAGCAATCGCCAGCACCTCAGGATCGTAAAATGCGGACGTCGTGCTGAATTGGACAGACAACGCCATGGCCCGGCTGCACAGCGCCTGCGCCGCCTGATCTGCGGCGTCTCCGGCCTGCAGCATGCTCGCATACAGCCATATCCGTCCGATCTCCTGAATCACGACGTCGATCTCTTCAATCGCCTGAAGAAGCATCGCCGAGGACGCTCCCAAATGTCCCTCAAAACGAGCAATGCCGGGGATCTTCGCCGCAGCGGCGGCGAACGCAGATTCCCATTCCTCCAAACTCGCGTAGACGCTTTCGACCGCCCATTGGCGCTCCAGCGGAACGTCCTTGCGATTCGGCAATGACTGGCTCATATATATGCACTCCTGTGGTGGTTTGGAAGATTTTATCCCACTAATTTTTCCATCTCATCGATCATCTCCGACAGCACGCCAAACGCCGCCGTCACTGGAGCGGGGGAAGTCATATCGATGCCGGCCAGTTTCAGTGCATCTAATGGGTACATCGAGCCGCCGGCTTCCAGGAACGAGAGATAGCGGTCGGCGGCGGGCTGACCTTCGGCGAGGACTTGCTGAGCGAGGGCGTTCGCGGCGGAGATTCCCGTGGCGTACTGGTAGACGTAATAGGCGCTGTAGAGATGCGGGAACTGCGCCCAGGTGATCCCGAGGCGCGGCTCGTCCAGCTCCACGGCGTCGCCGTAACCTTGCCGGAAGAGTTCGACGATTTTTGCGGACATGCTGTCGGCAGTCACCGGCTGGCGGGTTTCGAGACGGGTGTAGAAGTCCAATTCAAAGGCCGCGAGGGTCGGCATCACGAACAGATAGCGATGGAAGTTGCTGATAGCTTCTTCCAGGACTTGCAGGCGAATATTACGGTCGGTGACGGTGGCGAGCAGATGCGCGCGCACCATGGCTTGATTGAAATTGGACGCAGTCTCGGCGGCGAACAGGGAGTAGTGGGCGTACGGGTACGGCTGCTTTTCCCAGCTGAGGTACGAATGCATTGAGTGGCCCAGTTCGTGCGCCAGGGTGCTGAGGGAAAGGAAATCGTCATCGTAGTTCATCATGATGAACGGGCGCTGGCCGTAGGTTCCCGATGAGAACGCGCCACTGCCTTTGCCGATGTTTGGGTAGGCGTCCACCCAGCGATCTTCGAACAGGCCCCGGCGCATCGGGCCGACATAGCGATCCCCAAGCGGCGCCATGCCGTCGCAGATGATCTGGGATGCTTCGGCGAAGGGAAGCGGCGAACGCCCCGTCGTCATCGACGCCGGGCTTTCGTAGAGGGGAATATCGTAGCCGTGGAGCTTTTCGACGCCGAGGCCCTTGCGCAGCACGTTCCAGTAACGATGCCAGACGGGGAGGTTTTCTTTGACCGTCGCGAGTAGGTTGTCCACAACGATGCGCGGAATGGCGTTGGGGAGCATGCGCTGCTGGAGCACATTGTCGTACCCACGCGCCCGCGTATTGAAGAGATAGGCTTTGCCGGAGGTCGTCAAACACGAAGCAATCGTGTTCTTCATGCCGATAAAGCCATCGGCATAGGACTCCCAGCCGGCCTTGCGCACCTCCCGGTCCATGCTTTGCGTCAGGGACGCAATCGTTCCCTGGGCGACGGGCAAGCGCTCGCCGGCGGGTGTGACGGCGTCGGCGAACTTCAGGTCGGCGTCGATCAAGGCGCGATAGGTGGAGCTTGCGCCGGAGGAGACTTCCCCGGACTGCGCCAGCAGCGCTTCCACTTCGGTCGAGCGCACATGGGGGCGAAGCAGCGACTGTGTCTCGAAATCATGCCGATGCAGCTCTAGCTTTGGCTCGGCGGCGTAGAACTCGTTCAGGCGCTCGGGGGAGATCGCCAAAAACTCGGGCGAGTAGTAGGCGACGACGGCGTTGAAGCGGGTTCCCAGCTCCCGCACCCGGCTTCGCAGCGCCTGCGCGTTCTGGTCTCCCGCGTCACCAGCCGAGAGCATCCCCGCGTAAAGCGCCACTGGACCGAACTTCTGCGACAGGTCTGAACTAGCCTCCGTCGCCTCCAAAAGCATCGCCGCCGACTCTCCGACCCGGCCTTCGAAACGCGCCAGCCCCGGGATCTCCGCTTCGACGGCGGCGAACGCCGCCTCCCAATCCGCCACGGAGGCAAAGACGCTTTCAATCGCCCACTGGCGCTCCAGCGGGACATCCTGACGACGAGGCAATGCTTGGCTCATGTGATGCGGCTCCTTTGGGGACATTATAACCCACCCCCGCGCTTCGCGCACCCCCTCCCTTGAAGCAGGGAAGGGTTAGAAAGAAATTCTCGGACGAAAGTCGTCTGCGACATCAATTCCTAATGACCCTTCCCTGCTTCAAGGGAGGGGGTGCGTGAAGCGCGGGGGTGGGTTATCGGCGGGAGTGGGAGGTCACGAAGGCGAAACGTAAGTCGGCTTCGTCGGCCGCTCGGACTTTGTCTTGGGGAACGGGATTTGCACCACGGTATTGCTTTGCGTTTCGGTCACGTAGATCGATTTCCCGTCCTTGGAGAAGCACAGGTTGGTGGGATTCTTGCCGCCTTTGACTGGGAATCGATCCACGATCCGGCCCGAGGGATCGATCTTCGCGATCAGGCCATCGCCGAAGACGGCGACATAAAGAAAACCGTCCTTGCTGAACCGCATGCCATCGCCGCCGTTCTTCTCACTGAGAGTGGCGAAGACGCGTCGGCCACCGGGAGGAACGACGCCATTCGGGGTCAGATCGATCGCTTCAATCGTATGCTCGGGTGAAAGAACCACATAAAGGGTCAAACCGTCCGGCGAGATGGCGATGCCGTTTGGGAAGCGCAGCTTATCCGCGATCTTCGTGACCTGGCGCGTGCCCGGAGCCGCATAGTAAACGGCGCCGACCGGCTCATCCCACGATCCGGCGGGATCGGTGAAGTACAGCCCGCCTTTGGCGTCGAACACCAGATCGTTTGGACCTCGCAGCGGGCCGCCTTCGTCGTTCGTGTCCACGATCGTGACGACCTGCTTCGACGAGGTATTGATCCGCACGATCCGCTTCGCTGCATGATCGGCGACATAAAGGAAACCATCGACGCCCATTGTCGAACCGTTGCCCTTACCGCCGTCGGGAAGCGTCAGCCACTCGTATTCGAATTTACCGCGCTTCAGGTCGATTCGGGAAACCGCCGAGGACTCGCAGTTGACGAAGTAGAGATACTGACCGTCCGACGACAGCGCTGGGCCTTCTGGAAACTTCAGGTCGCTCGCAAGAACGCGCTGTTTGGGGGGCGTGGGGCCGGCTTCTTTCTCGTCGGCTGCCCGAGAAGCGTATGCGAGAAGAGCGCCGGCGGCGAACAGGGCGGCGATACCAAAATGCATGGGGAGGACCTCCGAGGGGCGCAATAAAAAAAGCGAGGGCCTCTGAGGCTCCCGCTGCGTTTTGCAAACAGTGTTCGTTTGCGCGAATATGAAAACAGTATATCACAAAAAATGGCGATTGTCAACAAGAAGCATTGATGTTTTTTTACAGAATTATGACCACTGAATAACAAGAAGATGTCGTCTATTGCCTGGGATGCACAGATTTTGTGATTACACCTCCCAAGATTAACAATAAAATATCTCATAATTGTCTCAAAATTTAACATCGCGACGCGGTTACCTCACAAGCATAAGATTCTTTATAATTGGGAATACTGATTCATCTCGTTTGACCCATACCCTCGCTTTGATGCGCCCCACGAGTGTATAATCCTATTGCCTTGCCGTGATTTGTTCCAAATGCTTTCCCTTCCGAAAGTCCGATGAGCCACCCATGCGGCGGAAAGACCTGCCATGCCCGACGCAACTCCGATGACCATCCTGAATGTTGACGATAACGAAGAAAAGCGATATATCGTCAGCCGGATGCTCCGCGCCGAAGGCTTTACGGTCATTGAGGCGGAGAATGGAAGGGAAGCGCTGCGACTGGCGCAGGATCGACCTGATCTGATCGTACTCGACGTCAAGCTGCCGGATATCAGCGGCTTTGAAGTCTGCCAGATCCTGAAGGCGGATCCGACGACCGCCTCGATCCCAATCATGCATCTTTCGGCGCACTATACCAATAGCGGCGATCGTAGCGAGGGATTGGACGGAGGGGCGGACGCCTATCTCAATCACCCAGTACAGCAGCAGGAGCTGGCCTCCACAGTGCGCGCGCTGCTGCGCATGCGGACTGCCGAGAATCAAGCCAAGGCGCTTTATGAGCGAGAGCGCCGCATCGTCGAAACTCTCCAGCGCGCCCTGCTTCTCACGGTGCCAAGCGACACCTACCCCGGTCTCGATGTCGCGACGTTCTACCAGGCCGCCTGGGAAGAAGCGAGCATCGCGGGCGACTTTTTTGACACCTTCGCGCTGCCGGAAGGCAAAGTGGCGCTGGTGGTCGGCGACGCGTCCGGGAAGGGTCTGGCGGCGGCGGCCCATACGGCGGAAGTGAAATACGCCTTGCGCGCCATTCTCCATGAAACACCCCATCCCGGTCAGGCGCTTTCTCGCCTGAACGATTTCATCTGCCACTCCTACCAGACCCACGGCTACGGACTGGAGCTGGTTGTGGCGCTGGCCGTCTCGGTGCTGGACCTCGGCGCCGGCAAGGCGCATTTTGCTTCCGCCGGCGCCGAGCCCCCGCTGGTGCTGCGC
The DNA here is from genome assembly GCA_025963815.1 of Capsulimonas sp. Taxonomy (GTDB): domain Bacteria; phylum Armatimonadota; class Armatimonadia; order Armatimonadales; family Capsulimonadaceae; genus Capsulimonas. Next base: position 5,925 of record JAOQAA010000361.1, on the reverse strand, counting down.
GCCAGCGGCGTGGCCGAGGAAATCGCGATTGGCGGACTTCCGCTCGGCGTTTACGCCGGAACTGAGTACAAAGTGGATCAGAAGACACTCGATGTCGGCGACGCTCTTTTAATCACGACGGATGGCATCACCGAGGCGCGACGCAGCGGCGATTTCCTGGGTTACGAAGGATTTATCGAGCTTTCCAAGCGTTTTCAAAGTTTGCCCAGCACGCAGGAATACGGCCAATCGATCGTCGAGGAAGCGCGAGCCTTCGCCGGCGGCAAATTTCAGGATGACGTCTGTCTGCTGATTGCGCGGCGCGTGTGAGCGCGGCGGTCACACCGAACATATTGCAATTATCGGGATTAAGAGGAGAAGAATTGTGACAACACCGGCGGGCGGAAGCCGCATCACCGAAGTATTGAACGTCCAAGAGAATGAGCTCTTACAGGAATGGATCGCCGAGCAGCGCCAGTCGGGCGCCGCGCGCCCGGACTTAATCGCGGCGGCGGACCTTCAGGACCAGGGACGCGAGTTCCTCGGCCTGCTGCGCCAGGCGGTTCAGAGCGGTGAATTCAGCAATATTAATATTCCCGCCTGGTCGGGAGTGCGCGACCTGCTCACCGAGCTGTCCCGCACGCGGGCTCGTCTCGGCTTCGCGCCCTCGGAAGTCGCAACATTCGTCTTTTCGTTCAAGCAGCCGCTATTCGCCGCGCTGCAAAAAGCGCACGCCGGCGCCCCCGATGGGTTTATTTCCGACATTTGGACCGTCACGCAGATGCTGGATAAGTTGGGCTTGCTGACCACCGAAGCGTACTTGAAGTCGCGCGAGGAGATCATCGCGCGCCACCAAGAGGAGATGATGGAGCTTTCGACCCCAGTCGTGCAGCTCTGGCAGGGCATCGTGGCGCTGCCGATCATCGGCACGCTGGACAGCGCCCGGACCCAGATCGTGATGGAGAACCTGCTCCAGGCGATTGTGGACACGGGCTCCGAGATCGCCATCATCGATATTACGGGCGTTCCCACCGTTGATACGCTGGTCTCGCAGCATTTGCTCAAGACCGTCGCGGCGGCGAGATTGATGGGCGCCGAGTGTATCATCAGCGGCATTCGCCCACAAATCGCGCAGACTATCGTGCATCTGGGCGTCGAGCTAAACGATGTCATCACCAAAGCGACGCTCGCGTCGGCGTTCGCGCTGGCGCTGCAAAAGCGCGGTATGACGGTCGCCAAAGTTTCTCAAATCAAGTCGTAAGGAGACGTGTGTGGAACGCATCCCAATCTTACGAATGGGCTCATTTTTGCTAGTCACTATCCAGGTGGATATGCATGACCGGCTCGCGATGACGCTTCAAGACGACCTGACCACGAAGATCGTGCAGACCGGCGCAGACGGCGTGCTGATCGATATCTCGGCTCTGGACATCGTGGATTCGTTCATCGGCCGAATGCTCGGAAATATCTCGGCGATGTCCCGGATCCTTGACGCCGAAACCGTCGTGGTCGGCATGCAGCCGGCCGTGGCCATCACGCTGGTCGAACTCGGGCTGTCCCTTCCCGGAGTCCGCACCGCGCTCAACGTCGAAAAGGGCATGGCGATCCTCCGAGCAAGCCGGACACTGCTCGGGGAGGAAGAGAACGACGATGTCAGTCTGGAAGAGTGAGACGATGCCGATCCGTACTCAGGCGGACATCGTCCATGTCCGCCAGGCGGTCCGCACCTGGTCCGTCGACGCCGGCATGCGTCTGGTGGATCAGACCAAAATCGTGACAGCCGCCAGCGAACTCGCCCGTAACACTCTGGAATATGGCGGCGGCGGAGAACTGCTGCTCGAAGCGCTCTCTGAAAGCGTCCGTGTGGGCCTGCGCTTGACGTTCACGGACCATGGCCCTGGTATTCCCGACCTCGAACTCGCCCTCAAAGATGGGTGGACATCCGGAGGCGGCATGGGCATGGGCCTCAGCGGCTCCAAGCGCCTCTCCAATGAGTTCGAGATTGAATCGCAGGTCGGAGTCGGCACGACCGTCCGTATCACCCGATGGAAATAAGTTACGGAATTACAGAAAATCGTCACAAGCCCATGAAGAAATCCACGGCTCTGGAAATCACAGACGCCACCCTGGTCGGAGAAGCGCGCCGGACCGCCGCCGCGCTCACACAATCCCTTGGGTTTAATGACGAAATACGCGGCCGAATCGCTCTGATCGTCACGGAGCTCGCCACCAATCTGATCAAGCACGCTGGGACGGGCGAGATGGTGTTCCGGACGCTCGGCGAAGGCGGAGCGGCTGGCTTTGAAATCCTCTCCCTCGACCGGGGCCCTGGGATCGGCAATGTCGCCCAAAGCCTCGCGGACGGCTATTCCACAGCGGGCACTCCCGGCAATGGACTGGGCGCCGTGGTTCGGCTCTCCTCTACATTCGATATCTACACGCAGCCCGAGGCGGGCGCGGCAATTTTATCGCGCATTTGGGACCGCCCTTCGCCATTCGTGCATCCCGGAGCGCCGCTGGAAATCGGCGTCGTGTGCGTTCCCAAGCCTGGAGAAACCGAGTGCGGCGACTCCTGGTCATCGAGCCAGTCGCCGCAGCGATGCAGTTTCATTGTCGCCGATGGACTGGGGCATGGGCCGGTCGCGGCCGAAGCCTCCCGGGAAGCGGTCCGCGTGTTTGACGCGCTGGCCGAGCAGTTTGACCCGAGACGCATCCTTGAGGCCGCCCATTCGGCGCTGCGCTCCACGCGCGGCTCCGTCGTGTCCGTCGCCCAGATCTCACCCGAAGACGGGACACTGCACTATGTTGGGGTTGGGAACATCAGCAGCACCCTGCTCTCGCCTGAAGGGTCGCGCAGTCTGGTGTCGCACAACGGAACCGTCGGCCAGACGATGCGCACGCTCAATGAGTTCACCTATCCCTGGCCCCGCGAAACGCTGCTGGTGATGGCGTCCGATGGCCTGCAATCGCATTGGACGCTGGACAAGTATCCCGGCCTCGCGTTCCGTCATCCGGCGCTGATCGCGGGAGTTCTGTACCGGGATTTCAATCGCCGCCGTGACGACATCACAGTTCTTGTCGCCCGCTGGAAAGAACGCGCCGCGTCATAATCCGTCATTGACTTACGTGCGCCGCAAAGTATTCACTAGAAAGACCATTCCTCACTCATGAGCACCCGTTTGATGAGCCTGGAAATCAAATACGAGCAGGACGTCGTGCACACCCGCCAGCGCGCGCGCCAGATCGCGGCTCTCCTTGGATTCGATGGGCAGGATCAAACACGCATCGCCACCGCCGTTTCGGAGATCGCGCGCAACGCCTACCAATATGGCGGCGGCGGCCGCGCCGAGTTCCGAGTCGCATTGACCGCGCCTGGGGCGCTGGAGATCCGTATTGAGGACGACGGTCCGGGAATCGGCCGCCTCCAGGAGATTCTGGACGGCCGGTATCAATCGCACACGGGAATGGGGATGGGATTGATTGGCGCACGCCGCCTGATGGACCGCTGTGAGATCCAGACAGCGCCGCGCGCGGGCGTGAAGGTCGCTATGGAAAAGCGGCTGCCGGCGAATGCGCCCGCCGTGACCGCCCAGACCTTGCGTGAAATCTCGGAAGACCTTGGCCGCCTGTCGCCGGCGACGCCGTTCGACGAAGTGCGCCGTCAAAATCAAGAACTTCTGCTGGCGATGGAGCAGCTTCGTGACCGGGAAGCCCAGCTGCTGCGTCTTAACGCCGAATTAGACGACACCGACAAAGGGATCATGCAGCTCAACGCCGAGCTGGAGGACAAGGCCGAATCCCTGCAAACCGCCTCGGAGCTCAAGTCCGCGTTTCTCTCCAACGTCACCCATGAGTTTCGAACACCGGTCGGCTCCATTCTTGGCCTCTCACAGTTCTTGCTAGACCGGATGGACGGCGATCTGACACCCGAGCAAGAGAAGCAAGTTCTCTTCATCCGTAAATCCGCGCAAACCTTGATGGAGATGGTGAACGACCTGCTGGATCTGGCGAAGATCGAGTCGGGTAAGACCGAAGTCACTCCCACCATCTTCACCGTGGCGGACCTCTTTGCCGCTCTGCGCGGCATGTTCCGCCCGCTCGTCGCCCCCGGCGGCGTCGCGCTGGTTTTCGAAGATCAGCCTGAATGCCCAAACCTGCACAGCGACGAAGGCAAAATCTCTCAGATCCTGCGCAACCTGATCTCCAACGCCCTCAAGTTCACCGAACGCGGCGAAGTCCGCGTCCGGTGCGACATCGATTCCAACGGCGCCCTCGCCTTCACCGTCACCGACACCGGCGTCGGCATCGCCCCCGAGGACCAGGACCGGGTGTTCGAAGAGTTCAGCCAGATCGAAGGCTCCCTCCAGCGCAAAGTCAAAGGCACCGGCCTCGGCCTCCCGCTCTCGCGCAAACTCGCTCGCCTCCTCGGCGGCGACGTTACCCTCCAAAGCCAGCCCGGCATCGGCTCCACCTTCACCGCCACCATCCCACGCACATACAGCGAGCGCAGCTAGCCCGCCTGCGGGAAACATTTATCAATTGGCGCACGTATTGCAAAGCAAATGAAGACCAAGTATGTCGTGATATCGCTATTTATTGTCATAATTTCAGCTTTGGTTGTGTCTGTCGCCAGCGTCTTCATGAGCCTCGGCGGGGGTCCGGCTGGGCGGGGGGCGGGAACGCCTGGGCTTTCCGCCAAGCTCAGCGGGATCGTTCTAACAAACCGCGCGGGCGGCGAAATTGACGCCACTGTGTTTCCCTCCGGGGTTTCCTATGTCGCGGTTCCGAACACCTGGGGCATTGTCCACGCGATTGCCGGGCCTGACGCAGCCGGTCAAATCGCTTATTTAGGGGACAACAATCTGATCGGTACTCAGCTGCACGTCGCGGCGATTGGCGGCGCCCAGGACACCGTAATATTCCGCAGCACGCTGGCCGGCTATGGCGGCAGCTTCGCGCTTTCGCCCAAGCGCGGACAAGTGGCTCTGATCTCCCATTTGAGCGGCGTGCAAATGCCTACGGAGTATTTCATTCAGGGGCAGCTGGAAATCTGGGATGTCACGCGCAAGACGAAATCCCCTTTATTGATCACGGCGCTCGACAATGGGTTCGCCTGGATGCCGGACGGCAAACACCTCATTATCGTAGAGCTAAACGCGCAGCCTACGGCCCGAGATTTTCAAGATTATGGGGTTACGGGGAAGGGATGGACGGGGCTGCCCACGGCGTACATGCTGGACACGGTCATGGGAACGAAAACAAAGATCGGGGCCGGCGTCTGGCCCGTGGTCTCCACCAACGGAAAGTTCGTCATACTCGACAACAACAACCGACAGCCGCGCCAAGTAAACTTAGCGACCTTCAAATCTCAGCCGCTCACTGTGCCTGGGCGCCGCAGCGTCATCCTTACACAAGACGGCGCGCTCATCGTCTACGGAGCCACCGGCGGCTCGAACAAATTCACCTACAGCCACGGCGGCATAGGACCGCTGGGAAGCATCAAGACGGTTCAAATCAACACGGGCAAGTTCCAAATACTCCTACGCGACATCGACCCGCTCAGCCCCATGAGCTACGGACCTGTCACACCACAAAATCAGAAAATGCTCGGGAATGCGCCCAAGGTAGATTTGTAGAAATAATTGTCTCCAGAATTTTATTCGGACGGGGCAACGCTGCTGTCGCGGACGACGAATGTTGTCGGCAGTTCGATATGTGAGTGCACGGCGCCGGGGTCTTTCACGCGGCGCAGAAATAGACCCGCCGCCGCGCGGCCCAGTTCTTCGAAGGGCTGAGCCACGGAGGATAGGCCGACTCCATTCGGGAGATTGTGCACGATGTCGTCGAAGCCGATCACGGCGACGTCCTCGGGGACGCGCAGGCCAAGCTGTTCGAGGCGGCGGGTTACGCGCACCGCTTCATAGTCGCTGAAACAAAGCGCGGCCG
>JAOQAA010000340.1 GCA_025963815.1 Capsulimonas sp. | reverse complement strand
GCTGGCCGCTGTGCTTCTCTTCGCCGGTCTCCGACTCATACTCCTTGCCGAACGGCAGCGTACGGAGAGCTTTGGCGAGCAGGGTCCAGGACTTGACATGGACTGAGATTTCGCCGGTCTTCGTCCGGAAGACAAAACCCGACACGCCAACAATGTCGCCCAGGTCCAGACGATGCTTGAGATCATCGAAGATCTCATCGCCGATCTCATCTTTGCGAACATAAAGCTGAATACGGCCGGAGCTGTCGGTCAGGTCGAGAAAGGCGGCCTTCCCCATCAGGCGCACGACGGTGATACGGCCGGCGACCGAGACGGTCTCATTTTCGAGTGTCTCAAAGCCGGCGGCGATCTGGTCGGCGTGATGGGTGACGGGAAAGCGCTCGACCTGGAACGGATCGCGGCCTGCGGCCCGCAGGGCGTTCAGCTTTTCCAGCCGGATTGGGTCGACGCCTTGATGCGCCGTCTGCTGCGCGCCGGCTTCGGACGCGAGTTCGGGGTGTTCGATTTCGGACAAGAGAGCGCTCCTCAGTGATGCGATGCTGTCAGTTGGGTAGTCGTGCGATGAGGGATTGGCCTTCGCCGGCGTGAATTGCGTCGGCGAAGAACCAGAGAAGTGCGGGCCGCCGTTCACTATTTGCGAATGGCGGTGATCAGGTATTTATTTTTGCCGGCGGGAACCGTCACGGAAACGGTATCGCCCACTTTTTTGCCGAACAGCGCTTCGCCGACAGGCGACTCGTCGCTGATCTTGTCAATGTTCGGGTTCGCTTCGACGGGTGAGACCAGCGTAAATTCCCATTCATCGCCAATATCGTCGGTCACCATAACGATCGATCCGAGTCCCACATAGTCGGTCGGGATCTCATCGTTCTCCATGGGACGCGCGATCTGCATGATATGCTTCAGATCTTCAATGCGGCCTTCCAGGAAAGCCTGCGCATTTTTCGCATCTTCATACTCGGAGTTTTCCGTAAGCTCGCCATAGGTGATGGCGTCCCGGATCCGTTCCGCCACTTCCCGCCGCTCGGTCGTGCGCAGCTTATCCAGCTCCTCCGAAAGTTCCTTATATCCAGCCGCTGTTAATACGATCTCTTCGATGTCGCCCAAGTGCTCAGATCTCCTCGCTCGGAAGGATTCCAGGATCGATGACAGTGAATGAACAGAAGCACCGGCCGCCAAAGCCCTGCTCCGGGCGGGTCAGCCAGTGCTCTTTATGTTCGCCTATGTACTCGATAGTGGCAATGTTTGCGCGCTGTTATACCCCAATTTTGACATGATTGTCAAGCGTGTCTTCAAAATAATGGTCAGAAGGCGCAATTTCCGGCTTGGGACGCTCTTCGATCACTGTCAGACTTGTGGAAGCGTCGTTTGCCGGCGCGGTCTCCGCAGGCGAGCGGCGCAGCAAACCGCGAACTTTGTCCAAGGCGCTTCGGTAGGCGTCCTGATAGAGCTGCTTCATTCGAGCAGTAGTCAGCTTTTGACCGGTGCTGAAGTAAATCGAAGCCGTTTTGCCGACAGTATAGGTGCCAGCATAGGCGATAGCGCCTTTCACCACGACCCCCACTCCGCCCGGAACGAGACCAACGAGTTCGCGCGCCACCGCACGCCATCCGAAGGCGCTTCCAAATACTGGGAGCAGCTCGCGGTACCGTTCCTTCAATTCCGCCGGCTGCCCGTAAGCCGCTGCAATACGCATCATCAATACAGCCTGATTGCGCGTCAGTAATATGGTGTCGCCCAAGGCCGTGGCCGGCAGCAGAATATCGGTAAATGGGATGATCCCAGGGATCGCGGAGATGACGGCGATCTTTGCATTGTCCCACGACGCATCCGCGATGATCTGATTGACGACCGCCGGGCGAAACGCGGGAATATGCCGCGCCAGCGACAACCGTAGTTCCGGCCGCGCCGAAACGATCTGCGCCAGCGCCTCCGCCAGCCGCGTCTCATCGGCCGTCAGCGGGTCCGCGTACAGTAAAATCGCTCCCTGAGGCGCTTCACGCGCATCCGTGCGCAGTGTCACATAAGGCCAAATATTGGCGGGGCCGGTCGCGCTGTTGCGCGGGATCGGCATCTCCAGCGCCAAACGCGCGGCGAGCAGCGCCGTATGATCCGGCGGTCCGATCAAAGCAATTTGGAACGGCCGCTCAGCTTCCTGCATAATCTCGGACGCCGACAGCGACTTCAGCTGTTTCCAAAATCCGAGCACGCCGGACGCCGCTGCGGGCGCCGCTTTCCATGGCAATTTAGGCATCGTTCACCCTCCTCTTGCAGACTTATACCCGTTTCACACTCACACAAAGCAGACGAACGGAATGGCGGAATTGTTTCCATCGGCAGGAGAACGCCGACGCTGCGCGGAATAAAGCGCCCTAATTACGAGTTTGACGGCGCGCCGCGAACGCGGCGCAAGGGGTGACAATGACACGGGTAGTATTTTATGGATCGTCGACAGTGGAAGGCGCCGGAGCCTCCACGCCGGCGCGGCGGTTTACAACAATTGTTTCCAAGGCGATGGGCTGGGAAGAAGTCAATCTTGGGATCGGCGGCACAACAGTCGTCGGGCGCGACGAAGAAGGACAATTGATCCGCCGCGACAGCGGCCTGGGACGTGTGCCGGACGTCATCGACGCCAACCCGGATCTCGCCCTGATCCTTTACGGCGCCAATGACTTCGGCGGATCGCTGGAGCTTGGCTCCGAACGCGAGCGCATCTGGGGTACTTATTACTGGGACTACGACAGCATGCTGCGCGGGATCCTGGGCGGTGTCGGCCCAGAGAAAGTCGTGCTCAGCACATGCCAGTACCGGGCGGACGCCGACACGCCGAACGAATCCGGATACATTTTACAGGACTACAATGGCGCGATCAAAAAACTAGGCGCGCAGTATGGAGTCCGCGTGCTTGATCCCTTCCAAGACTCGACAATTGATTCGCGCAATTTTGACAAACTCTGCGCCGATCCCACCCATCTGAACGACAATGGCTACGAACAATTAGCCGCATTTTTCCTGGAAGCCCTGCATTAATCCTCGCAAGAACGCACGTCAGATGTGTTCCAGACGCTGGAGGGCGCGCTGGATGCGCGCCCTCTCGGTTTCCAAATCCGAGAGCCGCGCGCGCAGCTCGTTGGCTTGCTCCTCGTAAATATCGACCTGCGCGCTCACGGCGTCCGCCCATTCCGCTTCCGTCTTCTGACGCCGGAACACATTGAAGCAGCTATCGATAATAACTGCGGTAATGTAGATCAGATAGAAGAAGATGGGCCATGCGAACCCGATATAGGAATAGAGCAGGATCTTGTTCAGGTCCGGACCGCTGGCCGGAGCCTGCGACGGCCCGATCAGCTTCTCGACATACGGGACAAAATGGATGTCCACCGTCATGGCGCCTGCGAAGAGCAGCACATTGACCCAGCGCCCCGCGCCCCGAATATAGCGCGACAGCGTGTTCAAATTCGCCAGCCGCTCGCGCCGGTCCTCCTCCGCTTCAATGATGGCGCGATTCTGGTTCTGGTCCAGATCGTGCAGCGCCAGGGACACCTTGCTTTGCTCCGAGGCGCGCGCGGCCTCCACTCGCAGCACCGTGTCGCGCGCGAAGGTAACGGTCTGATCGCCGTACGCCAGCGCCTTTCGTTCGATCTCCAGCGCCACCAGATAATCCACGTCATCCAGTGCGGGCGTGTCTCCAAGGGCCTCTTCCGCGATCCCCTTGGGTAATGCGATCGGAAGCCCAGCTTCGCGCTCCACCTCGCGCACGATCTCCAAAGCCCGCTGCCAGTGCTCCACATTATCGTCGGCGCGATCCCGAGCTTCGTCAAGCATCCGGGCGGCCATGTCCGCCATGGCCCGGGCGAGACGCGCTGCGGCGGCGCCGCGCAAAAAGTCCACTTCGGCGAACATGCTGATAATTGTGGTCGGCCGGTCGTAAATGCACTGCTCCAGCAAGCGCAGACACTCTTCTGAGAAGCCCCGGCTTGCGGCGTACCGGGCGGCGTCAAAGCGTGTGTCGTGCTCATCGCTGGCGGCCAGAGCCTTTTGGATCGTCTCGTAAGCCTCGGGGTAGCGCCCCTGCAAGTGCTGCACGTAGGCGAGATGCCGCAAGCTTTTGACGTAAAAAGCGTCACCTTTCGATGCGCTGAGCCGCTGTGCTCGGTAGAACGCTTCCTCCGACTCAGGAAGATTGCGCTCGTGCTTCCAGAGCAGCCAGCCGATCTCGAACCACGCCACGTAATCCTGCATCCCCTGCGGCGTCAAGACCAGATCGCGAAGGATACGCAGCGCGTCCTGGAAATCCTCTTCGCGGTCCCGGCCCAGCCGCCGCATACCGCTGACCAGCCAGCGGCTGGATTCGGCGCGGCGCACCTGGGTCTGCGCCTCATACATCCCGCGCATCTTGTCATGGACCTTGACGAGCGCCTTTTGCTGCCGCAGCAGCTGACGCGCGAGACGCTCGAACTCGGTCGCCAGGGTGTCTTGCAGGCTCGCCGAAGGATCACTGGCGATCGGCAAAATGGTATGCTGAGCGAACTCGAGAGGCTGAAAATTGTCAACCGGGAACCGGTCCATCCCATCGACCAGGGAATCAATATCCGTGGCGAGGTTCCCAAGAAACTCTCCCGCCGTTTCACGGCCATTCACCATCACATCGATGTTACGGAGGGTTTGCGATGCCTGAGAGGCTTGGGCGCGGACGATCGTGGCGTAGAATTGCACCAGCTGTCGTGCGTTTTCCGCGACGAGTTCCAGCTGGTACTCGTGCTCAATCGCGCGCAGACGTTCGTAATCATGTCGGAAGGGTTTCGGAATCAACGAGAATAAAGGTCCGGAGCCGCTCATTTTGACATCCCACGGTATTCTACGCAGTCAACATTACGGAGTGGCTTTTCTGATCGCATAGCGAAGAATAGCAGAGCAAATCTATGCTATCATAACACCAATAGCAAAGGAACGTCAAGACATGGTATTACAATCATCTAACAATTATGGTAATTATGCCGTTCTCCGATTGGGTACAATCGCCGCATGAGTGAATCTGGAACGCTGACCAATGGAGAAGTTGCGCGGGTTTTTGAACGGATCGCCGGGATTATGGAGATCCAGGGCGAGAATGCGTTCAAGATACGCGCCTATCGCAACGCCGTCGAAACCCTGAATACGCTGCCCGAACCGATCGCCCAGGTCGCCGCCGCCGGCCGCCTGGACGACATCCCCGGCTTTGGCGAGGCCATCCAGGCCAAAGTCAAGGATATTCTCGCGACCGGCACCACGGCTCTTTATGAGCGTATCAAGGACAAAGTCCCCGACGGTGTTGTGGAGATGCTTTCCATCCCAGGACTGGGCGCGAAAACAGTGCGCCAAGTCTGGGAGGGCCTGAAGATCGAAAGCATTGCCGCGCTGGAGATCGCCGCACAGTCGGGCAAGCTGACGGAACTGCCGGGCATGGGCGAGAAAACCGTCCAGAAGATCCTGCAATCCATCGAACGGTATCGCCGTTACAGCGGCCGCATCCGTATCGGGGACGCTCTGCCGCTGGCGGAATCTCTGATCTCAGCCATCCAAAATTTTCCCGTCGTCTCCGAAGCACATATCGTCGGAAGCGTGGCGCGTGGGCGGGAAACCGTGGCGAATATCAACCTGGCCGCCGCTGCGACCTCTCCCGCCGAAGCGCTGCAAGGCTTCACGCAGCTGCCCCAAGTCAGCTCCATCGTCTCGCAGGACGAGCGCTCGGCGCGCGTCGTTCTGCACGGCGGCATGGAGGCGGACTTATTTGTCGCCGCGCCGGACGAGTTCGCGGAGCTTCTGGACGAACGCATCGGCTCGGCTGCTTACAATGAAGCGCGCCGAGCCCAGACAGAAGTTTCCGCCGACCTCCTAAAGCAAGTTCCCATGGAGATCCGTGAGAACGGCGGCGAGATCGAAGCCGCGCTCGCGGGAACGCTCCCTACCCTCGTGACGCTGGCGGACATCCGAGGCGATGTCCACGCGCACACGACGGCGTCCGACGGCAAGGTGACGATCCAGCAAATGGCGGTCGCCGCGAAGGCGCACGGCTACGAGTACATGGCGATCACCGACCATTCGCAAAGTCTCTATATCGCCAACGGCCTGACGCCGGATCGGCTGCGCGCGCAGATTGCTGAAATCCGCGCCCTGGAAGACAGCCTCGGCATCCGTATCTTCACCGGCTCCGAAGTGGATATCAAAGCCGATGGCGCCATGGATTTCGACGACGATCTGCTGCAAGAATTGGACATCGTGATCGCGTCGGCGCACATGCATAACAATCAAGATAAAGATGCGCAGACGAAGCGGATCATCAAGGCGATCGAGAACCCGAACGTCGATCTGATCGCGCACCCCAGTGGCCGCATCATCAACCGACGTGATCCGTTCGACTTCGATTTCGACGCCGTGGTCGCCGCGGCTCTACGTACGGACACAGCCCTGGAAATCAACGCGGCGCCCGAGCGCCTCGACATGAGCGATGTCCACGCGCGACAGGCCGGCGCCGCAGGCGTCAAGATCCTCATCAACACCGACGCTCATTCCATTGAAAATTACGATCTGATGCGCTACGGCGTGCTCGTGGCCCGCCGCGCCTGGCTGACGCCCCACAACGTATTCAACACCCGCCCGCTCGCCGAGTTCGAAGCCTGGCTGCACCGATAGGAAACTCCATGTCTGTTCCGTCCCCTACCCTTGGCCTGCTCTACGATCCCATCGTCCTGGAGCATCGCACTCCGCAAGGCCATCCCGAGCGGCCCGCACGTGTCGAGACGATCATTGAGGGCCTGCAAAGCGATCCTCTGTGGTCACAGGTCACACATTCGGCCGTCACCCCGGCGACGCGTCACCAGATCCGCCGCGTCCACACCGAAGCCCACGTGCGCCTGATTGAAGAAACATGCGCCGAAGGCGGCGGTTATGTGGATAGCGGCGATACCTACGCCTGTCCCCAATCCTGGGATGCGGCGTGCGCGGCCGCCGGAGCTTCGATTGGCGCGGTGGACGCCGTTTTGAGCGGCTCCGTGGAACGCTCCTTCGCCATCGTTCGCCCTCCGGGCCATCACGCCGTCGCCGCCGGCCCCATGGGTTTCTGCCTCGTCAATAACGTCGCTGTCGCCGCCGCTCACGCCATTATGGAGCATGGCTTGGAGCGCATCTTGATTGTGGACTTCGATGTCCACCACGGCAACGGAACCCAGGACATCTTCTACGACGATCCTCGCGTCCTATACTTCTCCACGCATCAAAGCCCTGCCTACCCTCATACGGGCGGAGCGCACGAAACGGGTGGAGGAGACGGTCTCGGGTTCACCGTCAACGTCCCCCTCCCCGCCCACGTCGGCGACGATGGCTTTCTTGCGGCGTTTGATGAGATCCTCATGCCTATTGCAGATCGTTATCAGCCTCAGCTCGTACTCGCCTCCGCCGGCTACGACGCCCACTGGCGCAACAGCAAGTACGTTCATGGGATCGACGAGCGTATGACGACGACTGGCTTTTACGCACTGTCGGCTCGATTGCAAGAGATATCAGACAAGCACTGTCCGGGAAAGTTAGTAGGAATTTTAGAAGGTGGATACGATCTGGAATCGCTGGCGCTCGGCGTACGGCAAACACTATCGTCATGGCTGGGCGCGTCGCCCCTAGAAGATACGATCGGCTCGCCTCCTGGCGGAGCCAACGCTGCGGAGACGCTGGATCGACTGTGGGTGAAGCTCCGGGGGA
>JAOQAA010000278.1 GCA_025963815.1 Capsulimonas sp. | reverse complement strand
TTCCCGCGAATCTCGTCTACCAGAACAGCACGGATCATTTGAAAGGCGCCACCTCCAATGCGTCTTGACAAGATCCTGGTGGAGCGCGGACACGCGCGCAGCCGCTCCGAGGCCGAGGCGCTGATCGACAATCAATTGGTCTGCGTCAATGGCAAGTTCGGTCTGAAGGCGAGCGCGCCTGTCAATGAAGAAACGGCGGAGATCGAAATCACGGGCGAGGTGCTGCCCTTCGTCTCCCGAGGCGGCCAGAAGCTTGCCGCCGCCCTGGAGAAGTTCCATGTCGCGCCGACCGGCAAGCAGTGCCTGGACGCCGGCGCGTCCACCGGCGGCTTCACCGATTGCCTTTTGCAAAACGGCGCTACGCACGTGTTCGCAATTGACGTCGGCCGCGATCAAATGGTTCAGCAGCTGCGGGAAGACCCGCGCGTGACCCTGCGTGAGCGTGTGAACGTGCGCGATCTCACGCCCGCCATGTTCCCCACGCCATTTGCACTGATCGTCGCCGACCTTTCGTTTATCTCGCTCACCATCGCATTCCCCGCTCTGGCGCCTCTGCTGACGCCGGACGGCGACATCGTTTGTCTCGTCAAGCCACAGTTCGAAGTCGGGGCCGAACGGGTCGGGAAGGGCGGCATCGTGCGCAGTCCTCAGCTGCGCACGCAGGCGCTCGCGCGGGTAGTCGCCGCCGCCTACGGATGCGGCCTCGCCGAGATGGGACGGATGCCCAGCCCGATCCGCGGCGGCGACGGCAACGAGGAGTTTCTCCTGCATCTGCGCCCGGTCGCGAGCATCCCCCGCTGATTTGGCCTTCGCCGCCCGGTAATTTTATGTGGAAATGTGGTAGAAGGTTAAAATATCAGATAAGGGGAAACCGATGCGCGAACAATCGACGATGGTGACGGATTTGCTGCAAACGGATATCGACCACGCCACGCTCGTCCACGACCTCCAGGGAGAAATCATCGCGGCCGCGCGCGAGGCGCAAGCAGCCGCCTACGCTCCCTACTCCAACTTCCCGGTCGGCGCCGCCGTTCTGCTCAGCGATGGGACGATCTATCGCGGCTGCAATATCGAGAACGCCTCGTTCGGTCTGACCGTCTGCGCCGAACGTGTCGCGATCTTCAACGCCATCGCCGACGGCCGCATGGACATCGTCGCCATCGCGCTCGTCACCACCGCCGCGCGCCTCGCCAAACCCTGCGGCGCCTGCCGCCAGGTCATCTCCGAGTTCTCCCAGGCCGACAACCCCATCATGATCGTCTCCACCTGCGCCGGGGACCAAGTCTGTATCGAGCCAATCTCCGCGCTGCTGCCGGATAACTTCACGCTGCTTTAGGAAGGCCCTCTCCCGGGTTACACCCACCCCGTCGCTTCGGGCCACGCCCGTATTCTACCCACCCCGGCCTTCGGCCACCCCTCCCGCAGCTGGAGGGGAATGGACTAATAACGCACACGGTTTTCGTGAGGGCAGTTCTTTCAAACCCCTCCAGCTGCGGGAGGGGTGGCCGAAGGCCGGGGTGGGTAGAACGGGAGGGGTAGTGCGACTTGCCTTCTTTAGTTTTCCAGATCCTTCAACTCACCACAAACTCCACCGTCAGCCGTAAATAGCTCTCCAAAGGCGTCCCATCCCGTCGCGCGGGCTGAAATTTCCAGCGCTTCGCGGCGTCCAGCGCCAGTGCGTCCAAACGATCGTTTCCCGTCGATTCCAATGTCTTCACGGACGCCGTGCCGTCCGAATGGACGGTAAAGAGCGCCCGAAACTGGGCGATGAGATCCGTGTCGCGCAGGTCGTCCGGAATGATGGGCTCCGTCTTGGACACGACGGTCGCCGGCTCGATCTTCGGCGCGGGCGGCGGAGTGGGCGCTGCGGGCGCAGGCGGGGGCGTGACCGGTGGCGGCGCGGGCGCTGTTTCGGGCGCAGACGGCGGCGATGGCTCAGGTGCGGGCGTCACGGGTTCCTTGGGAGGCGCGGGCGCCTGGGGAACCTGCCCGACCTGCCCCGTACCATCATTCGAAATCCCGTTATCGCCGCCCGCGCCAGGCGCGGCGGCCGAGGCGACGACCTTGGGCAGATTGCGCGTGTCCCGCGCCGTATGGCTAGCCGCCGCGTGCGACGCCGTGTGTCCGGCGGGATGCGGCTTCGCGGCGACTTTCTTCTTCGGCGCGGCTTTCTTCACCTCCGGCTTTTTCGGAACCGGCGGCAGCTTCACCAGCGTGACGTTGTCGTATCGATGGCCGTGCATCGGCTTGAACGCGCCCAGCTTGGAGAGCAGTGGCAGCAGAGCAGCGACAATCACGACGGCGATGCCGATCATCTTCGGCAGCAGCGGCTTTTCTTTTTTTCGGCGACGCATGGCGCGTGGCTCCTTTTGTTACTGCGTCGCGATCGCGAACCGCTCGACTCCCGCCTTGCGCGCGTTGTCCATCACCGATGTCACCATGCCGTGCGAGACCCGGCCGTCGGCGTTGATAATGACCAACGTACTATCGGTAACACCAAGTGTTTTCAACTCTGATGTTTCGTCGGCCACGGCGATTGCTTTGGTGTTCAGGTGCAAATTCCCGGCCTGATCCAGCGTCAGCGTGACGTTTTGCGCGGAGTGCTGCACGCCGGTGCTGGCTTTGGGCAGGTTGACTGGCAGACCGTTTTGCACGGCCAACGCGAGACTGGCGACGATGAAAAACATGAGCAGGAACATCATGGTGTCGATCATCGGGATGATGATGATTTCCGCCTCTTCGGGCTGGCGGCGGGCGCGGATCTTCATCATGAGTGCACCACCCGATCGGTCACCAGGTTGGTCAGCTCATCGCCATAATATTCCAGATCTTCGACAAAGCGCTTGATGAGGTTGCTGAAGTAGTTGTAGAAGATGACGGCCGCCGTCGCGACGACGATCCCCGTCGCGGTGGAGATCAGCGACTCGGAAACGCCGGACATAACGGCGGTCGGCGACGAAAGCCCGCCGGCGGCGACCTGTTTGAAGGAGGAGATCATGCCGGCGATCGTGCCGAGCAGGCCGAGCAGCGGCGCAATGGTGATGATCGTCTTAAGGCCGAGCAGATAGTTTTCCAGGGCGGGAAGTTCGCTGGCGGCTTCGTGAGCCATGGCGATCTCCATCGCTTCCGGGCTGCGGTCGGCGTTGCGCAGGCCACTGATCATAATCCGGGCGAGCGGCGTCTTGAAGGTTTCCATATGGCGAATGGCGGCGGCGTAGTCGCCCGATTTCGTCGCGTCGCGCACGTCGTCAAGCAGCACTTCCGGGTCGACGGCGGAAGCCTTTCGGAAGGCGATCATTCGCTCTAAAATGATGCCGATGGCGACAATGGCGCAGAGGATGAGCGGGTACATCATCACGCCGCCCTGGTGCATATAAGTCAGAAAGCTGTTCATGGATCGATCAATCTCCTAAAAGGTTTGCGTGAGCTTCACGCCGAAAGTGCGCCCCTGGCCCCATTCTCGTCCCGAGAATGCGCCGGCTTGCTTGATGACATAAGCCTGATTGAGCAGGTTGATGACGGTGGCTTCGATCTCGCTGTGGCCGGATCGAACGCTAAAACCGCCGTTGAAAATGAAGTGCGAGGGAACGCGCAGGAAGTTGACGTTCCCGGCGTCATCCGAGCCATAGGGAAGGCCGGAGCCATACTCGCCGTCGAGGGTCGCGCCAATCTTTCCATGTGTATAAGAAAGACCGACCGCGCCGGTGTCCGTCTGATCGTGGTCGGCGTAAAAGTAGCCGGGGGCGATATCGCTGGAGAAGACGCCGCCGGTAATCGCGCCCGCGTTCTTCGCCCAGGAGCGCGCATAGTTCACATATCCTGAGAGCGTGTGGGAGATGGGGCCGTCGAGCGAGAATTCAAGCCCCCGGACATATCCTTTTTCGACGTTGAACGGCACTGTGATCTGCGTACTGCCGAGCGCAGTGTCGTCCACCACGTCTTTGGCCGTCTTGTAGTAGGCGCTGAGTGTGGTCGTGACGCCCGAATGATCGTGCTGGTAGCCGACTTCGTAGAAATCGTCACGTTCGGGCTTGATGGACGTGACGACGGTATCGCCGATTGCGGTCGAGCCGCTGAGCTGGCGTACGTCTTCAAAGGCCGTCGGCTGGAAGAGACGGTCGTAGTAAGCGTGAAAGTGATCGTGCGGCCCGGCGGCGTAGGTCATGTTCAGGCGCGGTGAAAGCTGCGAACTTTCGATGATCGCCTTATGCACATCGTAGCGGGCGCCGAAGTTGATCTGCCAGCGCCCCGGCGTCCAGTCGTCCTGTAAGTACGCCGACTGATCGTTGCCGCCGATGTTGTGATTGTCCGTGACCGGCGCGTCGCCATTTCCCGAGAGGATTTTGAACTGCTCCGTACCCGTGACAGTCTGCCCGTCGAACCCAACACCGATGGTGTGACGCTTGCTCACACGGACGCTGTAATCCGTCCGCAGGCCCGCATAGTTCGCCTTTTGGTTTTCGAACGTGGAAACAAGTCCCGACACATCGGGGTTATCTGCGGACGCCAGGAGATCGTGCACGGGGTCGCCATTATAACGAAGCTGTGACGAATGGCTGTAAAACGCCACGAGAAGACTTTGCCGGGCGTCGTCATGCTTCCAGATGAGGTTGGCGAATGTCCCGTTCTCCACCTGGCGGTCGTTTTGCCCGAGCGCCTGCCGGTCTTCCTCATTGGGGATTTGAAGCTCGGAGTCCGTGTGCGCCGTATCAATTGTGATTTTGTCGTTTCGACCAGCCTGATAGTCGAACTTGCCGAACACGACCGAGCTGTCTCCGGCGTCGTGAAGCGGCGTCTGCGTCACCGGGTCCAGCCGCCGATCCGTCGAGCTATGGATGCCCGACAGGAAGTACGAGAGTCGCCCCACCCCGCCGCTGGTCTGCCCGATCGTCTCGTAGGTCTCATACCCCTGGATGATCTGCTGGAACAGCCCTGTCGGATGGCCGGGACGGCCGGCCTTGGCGTTCACGGCAAACACCGCCGCGAGGTTGCCGCCGTAGTAACTGGGAAAGCCGCCCGTATAGACTTTGAGCGTCTCGATATTCTTCGGGTTGATCAGATCGGTAAACGATCCCGAGACCGACGACGGAAGCGGCGCCCCGTCCAGATAATACGTGTACTGTCCGTGCGACCCTCGAATATGCAGTTCGCCGCTCGACGATTCGACAGCGCCGGCGACACTGCTCGCGATGATGCTGCTGAAGCTGCTGGAGTTCGCCTTATTCTCAATGCTGGCCGAAGTAATCGTCGTCGTACTGCCCGTTTGTTTTGGGACGGCGGCGCGTTTCGACGCCGTCACCTTCACCACAATGACAGGGGCGCGTTTCGGGTCAAAAATGTCGTCGCTTGGGCCGGCGGCGTCAGAGCCGGGCAGCGTGGCGCAGGGAGCAGGGCAAGGCAGGGCGGCCAAAAGGGCAGCCGCCACCGCCCACCGGCGTGCGTGAGTGCGTCGCATACTATTATTTCTCTTAAGGTCAAAAGGGCGTGCTGGGTGAATGGGTCAGGCGTGGGGACGTAGCGAGGCAGAGGGTTGACGTTGATTATCGGAGCCGAGGATGCCCCCCCACAAGGGGTGTAGACCATAGAATCGTGGGCGTGTCAAAGAATAATCTTCGTCACGTAATTGGATAATATGGGCTGCTCCCCCAGCGGGGGTCGGGGGGCATCTTCACGCCAGGCGCAAGAAGGCCGCAAAGTCAAAGTTAACCGACTGCGGAAACGTCCAGGAAAGCAGGCGGACCGCGCAGGCGAACGCCGCGCGAAGTGAGGCGAGGGGTGCATCGAACAGCGGGAGCGGCGAACGCGAGGCGCGACGCTGGGGTCAGCGTGACATGTGTGTCCACCGCCAGATGGGGCATAAGGCTGAGCAGCCACTCGCAAGCGACACAAGGGGTGTCGGGCGCCTGAGTTGTCAGAGCCTCAATGGACGACGAAGCGCTGTGTGAGGCGCCCGCGACGCGCAGGCCATCGGTATGATGCGCGACGCTCACCGTCCCCATCCAGAGACAGACAAAGGCCATCAGCCGCGTGAATGCGCGGAGAATGGGCGAGGCGTGTCCGGATTGGAAGTGAGTGAGCAAGAGCGTGTGAGTCGTCCTAAGCAAATTCGAGACAGTTGTATTGTACCACGAGGCGCACGGCAGGAAGGCAAAAGTTCCCACGGTGTCGAAATTACAGGTATGTCCGCCAGTTGTTTCGGGCGCAAGACTGGACAAGGAATCGCGCATCTGCTAAAATAAGCCCGCGAAAACTTTAAAGTAACGTTAAATCACACGAATTTCATCCGCAGGAGTCCTATATCGCATGAAGATTGGAATCTTTACCGCCCTGTTTCAGGACCGGCCGCTCGAAGAAGCGCTGGACATCATCGCCGCCGCCGGCATCAAAGCGGTGGAGATAGGCGCGGGCGCCTATCCTGGCTCGCACCACCTCGATAGCGTAGGCGGCGTGGAGAAACTGATTTCGGACGCCGGCGCGCGCAAGAAGCTGATCAAACTCATCGAAGATCGCGGGCTGACACTCGACTCGCTTTCGGTTCATGGCAACCCACTGCACCCGGACAAGGCGATCGCCGACGATCACCATCAGGCGTTCGTCAACGCCGTCCTGCTGGCGGAGAAATTAGATCTCAGCGTCGTCAACGGCTTCTCGGGCTGCCCCGGCGATAACTCGCGCGCTAAGTATCCGAACTGGGTCACCGCCGCCTGGCCGGACGAGTTCCGCGAGATCCTGGACTGGCAGTGGAAGAAGAAGGTCATTCCTTACTGGAAAGCTCAAAATCGTTTTCTGAAAGCGCACAATGTCAAGTTCGCCATTGAGGCGCATCCGGGCTTTGTCGTCTACAATCCCGAAACGATCCTGAAGCTGCGCAACGCGGCCGGCGATCAGATCGGCGCCAACTTCGACCCATCGCACCTCTGGTGGCAGGGTATCGATCCACTCGCCGCCATCCGAAATCTCGGCGCCGCCGGCGCGATCTTCCACGTGCACGCCAAGGACACCCGGATCGATCCGATCAACTCGGGGATCAACGGCAACCTGGACGTCAAGTCCTACGGCGACATCGCCGCCCGCTCCTGGGTCTTCCGTTCGGTCGGCTATGGGCACGACACCTTCTGGTGGAAAGAGTTCGTCTCCAACCTCCTGATGGTCGGCTACGACGGCGTTCTGTCCATTGAGCATGAAGACAGCATGATGTCCACCGCCGAAGGCATCAAAAAGGCTGTTGAGACCCTGGAAGCCGCCATCGTCACCGAAAAGCCCGGCGCGATGTTCTGGGCGAAAGATTAAGGACTCGGCCCCCCTACCCCCCAATCCTGGGGGAGGAGGTTCTCATTGGCTCGTTGGATCGAAAAAGACGTTTGTCCCAGTTTGCATTGACTGGGTTACGCATCTATTCACCACAAACACACCCGCGATAAACTCCTCCCCCAGGATTGGGGGGCAGGGGGGCCGAGCCTGGAATCGGTCCATCTTACATTCTTGACAAACAAGCCGGCGGAGCAATCCGCCGGCTTTATTTTTTTCTCCCAAGCAAAATTCAGGGAATAATCGCTCCCGTCTTCGCATCTTTAGGGATGGAAGAGCAAACAACATGGACGATGCAGCATTGGTGGAGGCCGTTCGCGCGGGGCGGCGGCATGTGTTTGGAACGCTGGTGGAGCGGCATCAGCAGGGAATCCTGCGGCTGTGCTGGCGAATTGCCGGCGATCCAACCGACGCGGAGGATCTGGCGCACGAGGCGTTTATCGAGGCGTATGTAAAGCTGGCGCAGTTGCAGGACCCGGCAAAGTTCGGCGGGTGGCTGCGCGTGCTGGCGCTGAACATTTGCCGCGCGTGGTATCGCACGCGATATCGTCTGACGACGGAGCCGCTAGACGACAATCTACCAGACGATTCCCATCCGCCTCATCCACGCTCCGATCAACTGCGCGGCGAACTCAATCGTCTGCCGGCGCAAGACCGTTTGGTGCTGGTGCTGCATTACTGGGAAGGGCTCTCCTATTCCGATGTCGCCGCGTTTTTGGATATCCCGATCGGGACGGTCATGAGCCGTCTTCACCGGGCGCGCGGCCGACTGAAAGGCTTGATGGAGATGGAACAGATGGAAATGCCGCCGGACACTGAGTTCAAGAGGGAAGTAGACGCCGAAATCCACGCGCTGATGACGCTGTTCGGCGCGAGTGAAATGGAGCGTCTCAGCGTATTATTGGAAAAGTCGCCGGAGCGATTTCTAGACTTAATTCGCGCCTCAAACGAAGAGGAGATGCGCGAGGATGTGGCCGTGCTCCTACGGCGATTGGGACGCAGCGGCATGGAGGCCGCCGTCTCGGCATATCTCTCCGACGATCCCGCGATGCGGGCAAACGCATTAGAGGTTCTGAAACGATGCTTCACACGTCCTAAAACCGAGGCGGAGGTTTCGCCACCGGCGACCATGGCGTGGCGCGAGGCGTACTGGCTCGCGGACGCCCTGATCCGCTCGGCGCCCGACGCCACGCGCAAAGCGCAACTGCTGCTCGATCTTCTGGAGCGCTGCCCAGACGATTCGACACAGCTGCTGCTCGTCAATATGCTCACAAGCGATGAAGGCGCGGGGTTTAACGTATTAGTCGCCCGCGTTCTCCAAGCAACAACGGTTGAGGAGATGTGGCGCAGCCCGCGCGCCGTCCATGCTGTCTGCCGCTTCGGCTCATGCTGGGCGAAGGTGCTGACGGCGCTGCTGGACGCGGGTCACTCCGAGGAGCCTCCAATCGCGCTCGCCGCCGCCGAAGCCCTGGGCCGCGCCCTCCGCTCGGAATGGCTGGAGCCAGAGGAGCGTACCCCCGAACGTCTGGCTCTGCAAACCCGATTTCAAACACAAGCGCTGCGCTGGACGCCGCCCGATCCGAACCTGCGCGATCCCGAGGCGATGGAGGCGCTGGCCGCTCGTGTCGCCGCTTACGTTTCCTCGCTCGATCCGGAGACGCGCAATATGGCGATCCGGACGCTCGGTCTATTCGGGATTGAAAGATATCGGGAGACGATTCGAAACGCGGCTGGGCACGCCGCAACGCCCACGCGCACCACAGCGCTTCGGGCGCTCGCCGCCATGGGCGACGACGAGGCGTCGCCCTGGGTCGCCAAGGCGCTCGCCTCTCCCGAAGAAGCAGAACGCCGCGCGGCGATCGAAGCGGCGACAGCCTTATCACTCAGCGACCTGCAGCCAGAGATCACCCAAGCCCTGGACGATCCCGACCGTGACGTCGTGAAGGCGGCGATTATCGCACTGGCGGCGATCGGCAACGACAGCGCGCAAGTTACGCTGCGCAATCTGCTCAAGTCGCCCGACCAATCGATTGTCAAAGCTGTGGCGGGCGCAATGTTCGGCGGGGCGCGAGGTCAGAACCACCTGGTTCATTCCGGGCGCGCCCGGACGATCGTCGTGAAGCCCGCGAATCGTCCCGGCATGGCGCAGCTCATTCGCGGCGGCGCCAAGCCGCCGTTTTATATGTCTCCGGACGCAGCGATCCTGGCGCTTCCGGAAGACCGCAGTTACGGAGAATTGGAGCTGACGAAGTTTATCAGCCAGCTATGCAGCGACTACTCGGGGACGCGGCGATGCCTGGTCTCCGAGCGGCTGATGACGCGTCAGGCGGGGGTTTACGAATTCACGGAGCGAGGGCGGGCGGTATGGCGTGTGGAGCACTATTTGGCCCGGCGGTAAGAACACAGAAGCGCAGCCGTATC
>JAOQAA010000276.1 GCA_025963815.1 Capsulimonas sp. | reverse complement strand
GACTTCTATCCTTACCAGTACGCCACGGGGGAAGAAGGGTGGCTTCTGTATCCGTTCTGGGAGCACTATCTGGTGACGGGCGACACACAGTTCCTGAAAAATCGCCTCTATCCCTTGCTCAAAGACATGGGCTACTTCTACGAGGACTTCCTGACCAAGACGGACGCGAACGGTAAGTATATCTTCGCCGGGTCCGTTTCGCCCGAGAATCAGCCGGCCAACGTCCATGTCTCACTAGTCAATAACTCTTCGTTCGACATCGCCGGGGCGAAGTTCGCGCTGACGGCGCTGGTTGAGACATGCAAAATCTTGAAAATCGAACAGGGGCCTGGGAAGGGATTGGAGCGCTGGTCCAAGATTCTGAACAAGCTGCCGCCTTATTTGATCAATTCCGACGGCGCCTTGCAGGAGTGGTCGTGGCCGGGCTTGGAAGACAACTATAATCATCGGCATTCCAGCCATCTGCTGGGAGTTTGGCCGTTCCGGGAGATCACGCCCGAGACGGACCCCACCATGTTCAAGGCGGCGTCAACCACACTTGCCAAGAAGGATCAATTCGATTACGGCTCGGGGCATGGTTATCTGTTTAGCGCCTTGGTCGCAGCGGGCGTCAACAACGACGCGGCGGTCAACGCCAAGCTGCTCCATCTCTTCAAGAACGGCTATTACTTCGACAGTCTCTTTACATCGCATAACGCCAATCACGATATCTTTTGCGCCGATGTCTGCAACACCGTCCCGACGGTGATGATGGAGATGCTGATCTCCTCCCGCCCCGGCGTGCTGGAACTGCTGCCGGCGCTGCCGCAGATGCTGGACAAAGGGGCAATCGCGGGAGTGAAAGGCCGGAACCGCGTCACGGTCCAGAACCTGAGCTGGGACGCCAGCGGCAATTCGGTGATCTGCACGCTGAAGTCCGATGTCGATCAGGAGATCACACTGATCGATCGTGGCGGGATCAAAACAATCTCTGGTCCGTCGAAAGTGAGCGCCTCGCCGCTGGGGCGGATCGCCCGGATCGTGCACTTGCCCGCCGGGAAGAGCACCAAGATCATAATGATGCTGGATCGGCTCCGGGCGAGCGCCGACAGCGCGGTTCCCGATCCCGCGCGTCCATTGCTGTCGCAGGGCAAAACGGTGACCGCGTCTTCGGTTCGCACCCAAGACGGCGACATGGGCGCGGCGAACGCCGCTGACGGCGACGAAGGCACGCGCTGGTCGAGCGACTATCTGGACGATCAGTGGATCAGCATCGATCTTGGCGCAATTCAAAAGATCGGCGAGGTCAAATTAAACTGGGAAGCAGCCGGCGCGAAAGACTATGAGATCGAAGTCTCTCCCGATGGCAAAAGCTGGACGGTCGTGAAATCCGTCGCGAACAACGCCGGCGTCGGCTGGCTCAATTTCCCCGCCTTGGCGGCAAAGGGACGTTACGTCCGTATCCACTGCAAAACCCGCCTGACGGAATATGGCTTCTCACTGCGGGAATTTCAGGTCTTTGGAGACTGACGATCACGTGAGCACATAAGGGCGTCACGTGAGCCGTATTGACGCTCCTGTGTGGATAAGATATGATATGAGGGTAATGATAAGCGCAAGAGGACTGAGCTTCTTGATGCGCCTCATCACCTCCACGGATTATTTTTGCCATCAAAGGAGCACGACATTTATGAAGCACCACAAGGGATTTACACTGATCGAGCTGCTCGTAGTTATCGCAATCATTGCGATATTAGCCGCGATCCTCTTCCCGGTTTTCGCCAAGGCGCGTGAAAAGGCCCGGCAGATCAGCTGCCTGTCGAACCAAAAGCAGTTAGGACTGTCGGTCTTGCAATACGTACAAGATAACGACGAAACGTTTATGGCGTGCGATAACGGCAACGGCGGGCATGGCTGGGCGAGCCGCGTGATGCCGTATATCAAAAGTGTTGGAATGATGAAGTGTCCGGACGATTCCACGACGTCCCCCGACGCCCGCGTCCCGATCAGCTACGGTTACAATTCCAATCTCAGCTCCCTGCTGACCCCCGCCTCCGGCACAGTCGCCGCGCTGAACGCCTCGGCGTCTACCGTGATGTACTTTGAAGTCTCCGGCGTGGTTGGCGACGTCGTCGATCCCGTGACGTCCGGCCTCGACTATTCCGTCTCCGGAAATGGCGGCGACGGCGGTGGCGGCTACATTCCTAACCCGTGGGCGAAGTACGACACCGGCCCGATTGGCGGACGCCCGTACGACTCGCTCTACGATAAGAGCCTGACTGGCCGCCATACCGACGGCGCGAATTACCTGTTCGCCGACGGCCACGCCAAATTCCAGCGCAACACGGCTGTCTCCTCCGGCGGAACTCCCGGTGGTAACAACCCTGGCGGGATTCCCGCCGGCATGACCGCCGCCACGTGCCTTCAGGACGGCTGCCTCTACAACTGGGGCGGCGGAACCGGCCTCAACGCCTCCGGCACGGACGCGCTGACGAGTGGAAACCAGCACTTTTCGGCGACGTTCAGCCCGCAGTAAAGACACCGTAGATACAAGATCAGAAGCCCGGCCGCGCATCGCGCGGCCGGGCTTTTTCTTGTGTCGCCGCTTCGAATAGATTCCTACGTGTGCCCCTTTCCGGATTGAACGATTTCTCTACAGTATCCAATTCATAATCACGCGGCATTATCGCGCAGGCTCCTTGCCCGGCGATTGAACGCCCAAAGGGCACCCGGGCTAGAAAAGCACGATGTGCCCTTCCGGGCACTCCAGAGAGGAATTAATCGAATGCGGGATACGGCGACATATGTATTTGTCCATCTTGTGTGGGCGACTTGGGACCGATTGCCATTATTAGTAGGTGAGCGGCAAACTGAGGTCTACACGGCGATCCAACGCGAATGCGCTGTATTGCGAGTAGACGTCTTAGCGCTTGGCGGTGTGGCCGATCATGTGCATCTTCTTGTTGACTTGCCGCCAACGGTAGCGATTTCGCACTTGGTGAAACAGGTTAAAGGTTCGTCATCACATCTCGCAAATGAGCGAGGTGATCGGGGGACGCTATTCAAATGGCAAGGAGCTTATGGGGCTTTCACGTTGGCGCGTCAGGATGTGCCATATGTCCGTGACTACATCCGCAATCAAGAACTGCACCATCGAAATCACAGCACAGATCCAGATCTGGAATGGTTGGAGTAAATGTCCGCCGCATGCAGAACGCAGCGTGTTACACATAATGCGCCCGGCGATTGAAATCGCGGCTAGAAAAGCACGATGTCCACCTCCGTGGACTCCAGAAACGTGATCGCGAACCTGTCCTATTTCTGGAGTGTCCGAAGGGACACATCGTGCTTTTCTAGCCGCGATTTCAATCGCCGGGCATTCTTCATTCGCCGGCTATCTGGGGGCATTTACGTGTTTGAATCTGCAATTTGCATCTACTCTCTACTGCGGCCCTATGCTCCACTGCTGGTTGAGGCCGCCATTATAATCCCACAGCTCCGTCCCGCTTCCGTTTGCCGTCCCGGCGCCGTTCACATCCAGTGCGCGGCCGCTTTGGACGCCGATGATCTTGAAGTAACCGTTGTCCGTTGGAACGATGGACCATTGCTGGTTTGTGCCGGTGTTGTAATCGTAGAGATCGATTGCCGTGCCGTTTGCGATTCCCTGGCCATTTGCTTCCAGTGCGCGGCCGCTCTGGGCGCCGATAATTTTATAATGACCGCTTCCAATCGACTGAATACTCCAAAGTTGATTAGAGCCGGCATTATAGTCCCAGAGATCGATCGGAGAGCCATTGGCGATCAGCTGTCCGCCGACATCCAGAGCGCGGCCGCTTCCCCGGCCAATGATGCGATAGGTCCCGTTGGCGATCGTGGAGTTGATCACAAACGGCGTGGAATTGAGCGCTTGCAATGGAAGCTGGCCCTTGAGCATCTTGCCGCCGTTGTTGGTGAGGCGCAGATAGTAATCCGAGGAAACATGCTTGCCGTCCGCGTCCAGATTGAGGAACCACTGGTTCGTCGGGCTCATTGAGGCGTCCTCCGCGCACTTGAAGATCGCGGTGCCTTCGTTGACCTCGTCGAACATGGAGATGTAGGCGCTTGGGACGCCGACTTTTTTGACGAGCGCAAATTGCGACCACATAAAGTCGCCATGGTTGCGCGGCATCTGGTTTGCCGGAGAGCCGGCGTTTGAGTTGTGGAACGAGAATCCGGGATAGACATCCGATTGGTAGTCGATATTGTGCGAGTTGCAGTAGGCGAAATCGGCGGTCATCCAGGGCTCGTCCGGGCCGCCGCCCACCTGCCAGGGCATGATCATATCGCAGATCGGCCACACGGTCCCATAACCCGCCTGCGTGTTGCCGCTGCCCGTGCCGGTGCGCCAATCTCCAGGAACGCCCGCGATGACGTAACAGCCCTGCGCCTTGAACCAGTTGACGATCGCCGCGCCGTCCGTAGGGTTGGGAAAGAAGTGATACCCCACGCCCCAGATGCAGACGACGGGCTTGCCGTTTTGTTTGGCGTACGCCGAAGACGACGTCAAATGCAGGGTGTTGACGATGGTGTTTGTCCAATCGGCCTGCATTCCCGCCGTCCCTCCAGACGTATCGTACATAATGTAGAACTTCCGGCCCGCGCTTTGTGCGGCGTTCATGACTTTGAGCGCCACTCCATCCCGCTGGGCTTTGAGGGTGCTGCCGGGAGTGATCTCGTTGACAAATCTCTGGAGCGCCGCCGTATCGATTCCGTTTTGCGTCATCCAGTTGAAATGGACATTGACCGTGGATTGGTCGTAGGAGGAGAACATTTTCGCCGGCTGCCCATTGCCGAAATTGGCGAAGGATGTCTGATAGGTCGTTGTGTACTCCCGCATGTCGGGCCACATCTCGAGGTTTTGATGTCCCCAGGCATTGACGGGCGAACCGTCGCCCGCCGCGGAAAACCATCCCTGGTATCCAACGGATACCTTGCCGACGACATCGCCGGGCGCGCTCGCCGCGTGCGCCGCTCCGACGCCACCCAAAGCAGTCGCCGTGAGGGCGAGGCAGAGCGTGAGCTTGCCGATCCATAATGCATCTTTGAATTGTGTTTTCATTTCTCTCCTAAGTTTTCTTCATCCCAATATCGTTAAGGGGC
Organism: Capsulimonas sp.; assembly: GCA_025963815.1. Classification (GTDB taxonomy): domain Bacteria; phylum Armatimonadota; class Armatimonadia; order Armatimonadales; family Capsulimonadaceae; genus Capsulimonas. The sequence continues at coordinate 1,257 of JAOQAA010000276.1, read as the reverse complement.
GCTGATGCTCCATTGCTGATGAGAGCCGCCGCTGTAGTCCCAGATGTCGATGGGGGTTCCATTGCCGGTTCCCTGTCCATTCGCCTCCAAGGCGCGGCCGCTTTGTGCGCCGAGAAGGACGTAGTTTCCGCTGTCCGTTGGGGAGATCGTCCAGAGCTGGTTCAGACCGGCGCTGTAATCCCAAAGATCGACCGCCGTCCCATTGACGGTATGCTGCCCCTGAACATCCAGTGCGCGGCCGCTTTGTAACCCGACGATTTTGTAGTAGCCGCCGCTGACCGGCGTGACGGTCCATCGCTGATTGAGGCCGGCGTTGTAATCCCACAGATCGATGCCGGTTCCGTTGCCTGTGTTTTGGCCGATGGCGTCCAGTGCGCGGCCGCTCTGGCGTCCGGTGATGCGATAAGTCCCGGCGGCAAGCGCGGTATTGGAAGCTGTCGTGAATTTTTTCAGAGTGGCGCTTCCATCGTTGTTATTGAAGAGAACGCGCGGCTGGTTGTCGCCGCCGATGTCGAGTGTGGCCTGTCGCCACGCAGTCGTGGGCGTGTAGGTCTGATAGGTGACAGGATTGGAGCCGTCCGACAGCAGGGACCAGAGAGTGACGAAGCCGGCGCTGTGCTTCCAGAGCACTTGGGGCCGATTGTTGGGGCCGACGCCCAGATCGGCGGCGGTGTAACCCGTCAGCGGGCCGTATGCGGCGCCGGCGGCTGAGCCGCTTCCGTCCGAGTTCGTGCGCCAAAGCTGCATGCGGCCGTCGTAGCTGCCCCAGAGGATATGCGGCAGGTTGTCGGCGCCGACCGCGAGGGCTTTGTCCGCATATCCCGCAGGCGCAGCCGATGTGGCGCTGGTCACGGGATTCGTGTCCGTTGCCGAGAGCCGCCATAAGAAGACGGAGTTGTTGGTGTCGTCCCAGAGGACATGCGGGAGGTTGTCCGCGCCGACGCTGATGTCGCGAGGCAGAAATGAGGTAATCGGCCCGAATGTCTGGCTGATGACCGGGTTCGTTCCGGCGGCGCTTAGCTTCCAGAGATTGACCGTCTGGTTGACGTTCGCCCAGAGGATATGTGGGCAGTTGTCCGGGCCGACGCACAGCGCCGTGGGGCGCCAGCCGGGGAAAGGGCCGTAGGTATTTGTGCTGACGACTGTGGTTCCATCCGTCGCGATCGTTTGCAATGAGATCGAGCCGTTCGTGTCGGCGGACTTCAAAATGCGGGTTTGATTGTCCGGCCCCACGGCGTCGTAACTTGGAAGAAGCGG
>JAOQAA010000265.1 GCA_025963815.1 Capsulimonas sp. | reverse complement strand
GAAGACCGACTCAAATCCTCAAGGAGCGCCTATCGAAGTGTTCGACGGTATTCGCGCTGCGGTGCTGGGGGATCGCGCCCAGTTCTACAAGGATTTCAGCATGCCGTTCTACGGCTACAACAAGCCGGACGCAAAGGTCTCACAGGGCGTCCGCGACTCGTTCTGGCTCCAGGGGATGATGGGGTCGATCCAGGGCCAATACGATTGCATCAAGGCGTTCTCCGCAACGGACTTCCGAGGAGACTTAGCGAAGTTCGATATCCCAACGCTTGTTTTGCAGGGGGACGCCGACCAGATCGTTCCCATCGACATCGCGTCGCTGCGTACGGTCAAGATGGTCAAGGGCGCCAAGCTCAAGGTTTACCCCGGCGCGCCGCACGGGCTATGCACAACGCTGGCCAATGAAGTCAACGCCGATCTACTGGCGTTCCTCAAATCCTGACGGAATTCAGCGAGGAGTATGACATGGACGGCAAACCATTCTTTACCGAACACTACATTTCCCATGGACAGGGACGCATCTACACGCGCGACTACGCCGGCGCCGAACCCGCCTTTGTGCTCATGCACGGCTTCCCCGATAATCTGCGCATTTACGACGATCTTGTCCCGCATCTTGTCGCCGCCGGCCGGCGGGTCGTCACGTTTGATTTTCTAGGGTTCGGCGCCTCCGACAAACTTCCCGGCGCGATTTATAACTTCGGGCAGCAGTTGGGCGATCTGGAAACGGTGATCGATGTCCTGGGATTGGAAACAATCGTTCCCGTCGCTCACGACTCATCGGGGCCGACGGCGATCAACTTTACGCTGGCGCATCCACAGCGCGTCGAGTCGCTGTGTATCCTGAACTCGGGTTACGACGACGCATTTCCCATCGTCTGGCCGGAAATGGTGACATTGTTCGCGACCCATAGTATGAGCGCGCTGAGCGCCGCCATCGCGCAGAGCCCCGCGCAGTTTGGCTGGCTGCTCGGCTGGCAGAAAACGCTGTTCGCCGATCCATTGCCGCCGGATCAAAAGGAGCGCTTCGAAACATCGATTGGGCAGCTTATTGCCGACAATTTCACTCAGCCGCCGAGTTCTGGGCCGGCGTTCATGCAGCTTGCTTCGCACTTCTTTGCGGAGCTGGCGCGAAATACGCGGCGCCTGGCTGAGTTAAAGAATCTCGATCTTCCGGTCAAGGTGATCTGGGGAGAACTCGATCCCTATATCACGGCGGATGTGGGGAAGAACCGGGCGTCCCATTTCCAGCACGCCACGCTTTATCTGCTGCCGGCGGGTCATTGGGTGCAATCGGATATGCCCGCCGAAGTCGCACAGGCGATGCTTTCCTAATCCTGGTCGCTTCTAATTCTGTTCCGCAATCACGATTTATAGGAGAACGCTTTACTATGGATATCTCTGGTTCTGTCGCCCTCGTGACAGGCGCCCCTGGGGGTATTGGGCGCGCCTTTGTCAGCGAGCTGCTAAAACGTGGCGCCGCGAAAGTTTATATCGCGGCGCGCGACGCCGCTTCGCTCTCGGATCTGATGGCGGGTGGGGACGAGCGCCTGGTCCCTCTCACGCTCGATGTGACCGATCTGGCGCAAGTCGAAGCGGCGGTCGCCGCCGCGCCGGATGTGACCTTTCTCATCAACAACGCCGGTTTCGCCGCGTTCGAAGGCGCGATCTCGGCGCCCGATCTCTCCAGTGCGCGCCGGGAGATGGACGTCAATTACTTCGGCGCCCTGGCGCTGACCCGCGCCTTTAGCCCGATCCTGGCGGCGTCGGGCGGCGGCGCTGTCCTGAATATGCTGTCGATGGTGTCGCTGGTGAGCCTTCCCATGGCCGCAACCTATTCGGCGTCCAAGGCGGCGGGCCTCTCTCTCACACGCAGCATCCGGGCTGAGCTTTCGGCGCAGGGGACACTGGTTGTCGGCGTTCTCGCGGCTCAGACGGAGACGCCGATGGGCGCGCGATTGCCGGAGCCGCGCTTAACGCCCGAGGAAGTCGTTTCGGATTCCCTGGATGCGATCCAAGCGGATCAGAACGACGAAGTCGTCGCGGGGGCTCTGTCACGCGGCGCCTACGCCGCCTTCACGGCCGATCCCAAGGCGTTTCAAGCCAAGATGTCCGCCCGGCTGCCGCAACGCTAATCACAGGAGAAAGCTCATGTCCGAAAATCAAAATCCCAGCGCGCCTGACATGGCAGCTCTGGAAGCCGTTCCCACGACCAAAATTCTGGCGATTAGCTCCCTGACCGCCAAGGCGACGCCCGAAGCCATTGCGCAGATCATGCCCTTTGAAGTGCCGGCGACCGTCCGTCTCCATCTGGCCGGCAAAATCGACCAGTGGTTCTTCCAGACCGGGTCGAATGGCGTCGTCTTCATCCTGAACGTGACGACTCCCGTCGAGGCGCACGAACTGCTCGAAAAACTTCCCTTAGGCGTGGCCGGCCTGATGACCTTCGAGCTCATCCCGCTTGGCCCCCTCAAGCCGCTCGGCATGCTTTTGATGGAATGATGGATAAGAAGGAATCCATCTCCAACGTGATCAATCTTTGCCAGTTCTCCCTGATTTTCGGCCCATCCAAATTTGGATGGGCCATTTGTCGTTTTCTTTCGCCCGCATTGAACCCGCGCCCTCCCTCCGGTGTCCTTGGTATGTCAATGAACCCGATAACCAACAACCATGATGACAAATTGATGGAGCGGATCCAGGAGCGGGATGAGGCGGCGTTTGAGCTGCTGGTCCAGCGCTATCAGGACGTCCTGCGCCGGCATCTGCTGCGCACGGTGCGTGATGAGGACGCCGCAGGGGATCTCCTTCAGGAACTGCTCCTGCGAGTGTGGACCAAGGCGGACCAATGGGACGGGCGCGGGGGTGTTCGGCAATGGCTTTTTCGAGCCGCGACAAACCTTGCTCTCAACCATCTGCGCTCGGTCCGAAGGCGGCGTGAAACGGCGCTTGAAGCGCCGCCGATGGCCGCGACGGATGAGGTCCGCCGCGACCTGCCCGCCGAATGGATCGCGGACGCCGCCGAAACTCCGGAAGAGGCCGCGCAGAGCGCCGAAAGCGCCCGGCGCCTTCGTCAGATGATCGGCCAGCTTTCCGACGAGAAGCGAGAAGTCTGGGCCCTGATCCATGAGGATGAAATGGATATGGCGGGAGCGGCCGAGAAGCTTGGCATCCCCACGGGGACGGTCAAATCGCGGCTCTATCATGCGCGTCAGCAGTTGGCTCGGGAGTGGAGTGAGATGGTGAAGGAATGGGAGAACATCCAATGATCCAGATGACGGAAACGACATGGCACCAGGAATCTTACGACCGATTTCTTCGGGAAACGCTGCCCGAACTGCTTTCCGAACGGCTGCCGCTGCCGGGATACGCGGTGGAGTTCCCCACGGAGACAGTGGCCCAAGTGACCGTTTCGGTATTCGGGCCGAGCGGCGAGGCTTCGGCGACATTCGACGGACTTTGCCGACCGGACCGAGAAGGGATGCTCTGGCTCGGCGGCGATCAGGGATCGATCCATGGCGGTCCGGCTTGGTCGCATCCACGCATCGTGCTGCCTTACGCCGACCAGGAAGATCTGGAGGCCGCCAATATCAAGTGTATCGGCGAACGCCTTTATGACGATATCGAAGCGCGTCTCGGGGAAGCGACGGAGGAGCTGCCCTGGGACGCATCCCTGCTGCGCTCCTGGCTTCCCCTTGATGTCTGGTTCGCTTTGTTTTACTCCGAGCATTCGCAATGGCTGGACAAAACAAATTGGCTGGCGCGCAAGATCCACGCGCGGCGTCTCTTTATTCCCAGCGCCACCGGCGCGCTGACGGCGGCGAATATCGGCCGCGTCAGTCCGCTGGAGACGCCCGAGGGATCGAACGTCAATAAGATCTGCTCGATCGCCATGGGGGCGGCCATTCGAGACGGCAAATTAGTCATTGTTGACGATACGCCCGAGGCTGGCTTCGGACTGCCTGCGATGATGATCCCCTTTATCGAGCACAGTTCCGACGCCCGCCTGATCATGAGCTGCAATATGATGCGTCAGTGGCTGCCGACAACGAAATCCGAACCGGCGCTCGTGCAGACCGGATACGAGCCGGATGTCCCAGGATTTTGGTGCGGCCGCAGCCTGCTCACGGCCTACGCGCCGTGGGGCGAAGACACGTTTGAGGACGCGGTTGTGATCAGTGAATCGTGCGCTAAACGCTTTCCCACGGAGCCCGCTCCGACCCAGTGGTATCGCGAGCGCTATACGCTCATCCAGGCCGGCGACCGGTTGTCGAACCGTCACGGCGCGAAATGCACCATCAGCCGCATCCTTCCCGACAACGAAATGCCGCATCTGGACGGAGTCGCCGTTGATCTCGTCTACTCCCCGTCTGGGGTTATCTCGCGGCTGAACCTTGGGCAATTATGGGAAGCCGCCGCCGGGCGTATCGCCCATCTTACTGGCGAGCCGTTCATCGCGCTTCCGTTTCATGGGCCATCTCAAGACGATCTACGGGCGCAGTTCAAAGATCTGGGATTGCCGGATGATGGACTTGGACAGCTCGCACTGGGCAAGGGCGGCCCCGCGCTGGATCGGCCAACCTGTGTCGGGTGGGTGTATTGGGGACGACTGGATCACGAAGCGGCTACAAAGACTTCATACACGACGGGCGCCGAAGGGACTGCTGGAAGCAATGGCGGCGCAGCGCCAGGACAGGCCTTGGGCTATCTCGAATACGCCGCCCTGCGCGAGATCGGCGCTTACGAGACGATTCGCGAACAATATCACACACGATCTCAGCGCAATCCCGAGGCGGCGACACTGGCGGAGCGCCTCGCACATGGTTCCATCAAGCAGGAGTCGGGATCGTCGCCGGCCTTTGCGGATCTCACCACGCGCCTCGCCGCCGCCGGTATCGGCGCCGACCTTACGGATGGAATCTTGCAGCTTTCGCTGCGCGCGCCTTCGTCGGGGCTGGAGCTTGCCCGCCCTGTCCCTCACCCCTGGCTTCGGGGCGTGGAGGTAAGGTCGGTGGGAAACTTCCGTGCGACCGCCGGGTTTGATGACATCGAAAAGGTGAATGCGCAGCTTGGACGATTGATCCAATCCGGGGCTCCCGAGACGCTGATTCGCAAAGGAAGCGTCGCGCTCGAAGCAAATGTGAGCGCTTACTTCGAAGCGCTAGTCGGCCCAGAAACGCTGCGATGGAATGAAGATGTCGTCTTCAGCGGGCGCGCCATCGTATCGCCGGGAAGCGGCCTGGCGCTGGACGAAGTCGCATTGCCAGAAGAAATGGCCTGGGCGCTGTTTACTCCTATACTGATGCGTGAGTTTTCGGGCGCCGATGCGATTGCGCGAAGGTCGCCGGACGCAGCGGCTGCGCTGGACGCCGTCATGGCGCGTTCCTGGGTCATCTTAGCCTCATCAATGCTGTATGCACAGCCGGAGTTTGTGCATACGCCGCTGCTGGCGCTTCGCCCGGTGCGTGAGGCGGGGGAGGTAATCCGGATCCACACCGTCGTCACATCGCTGATGAACGTCGATTTCGACGGAGACATCTGCTCCATATTTCTCCCCGTGACGGAGGCCGGACAGCGAGAAGCAGGCGAGCTGCTGACGCCGCACGCCTGCCTGGAGCGCGAGCCTCATCTGCTGGCGAACCTGCGGCCATCCATGGACAGCCTGTGGGGACTCGCTCATCTCAGTTTAAGCGAAGAAGGGCGCGAGGAGCTCAGCGCCCTCGGCATTGAGCCGCTTCCCGAAGGCCTGCTGACAAAGCGTGACGTAACAGATACGTTAAAGCGCATCTTCGAGCATGATGGCCTCACGGCGGCAATCACGGCATCAGAATGCCTGCGCCGTCGCGGCTTCGAAGCCGCCAAGCGCTCCGGATGGTCGATGGGTCCGTTTCTTGGCCACACGCTGGACTTGCCGCCGAAGCCGGGCGCGGAGGAGTGGCTCGACGCCTGGCCTCGCTACGCCGAGGAAGTTACGGACATCCTCACACGCAAAACAACCTTCGATGACAACGACCTCGACCCAGCGCGTCTTTCCGTACTCAGTGGCGCCCGGGGCTCCACTCGGCTACTGCTCGATTACATCGCCGGCTGGGGAATCGTGCAGGACATCCACGGCAAGCCGACACCCACATCGCATGGGCTGGTCGAGGGGCTTACGACCGAGGAAGTGACGCTGTTCGCGCTCAGCCTGCGCCAAGCCTGGTATCGGAACTTGAGCAGTGAGAGCGTCTCAGAGCCCCAAGCTCCCTCGGCCGGCGGCCGCCACGTACTCGCCCGCGCCATGCGCGCACAGTACCCCGGCGCCGTCTTCGCCCGCGCGGTCGTCGCCGACGAGATTGACCCGCTGACAGAAGTCGACAGCCGCTTGTTCGTTGGGCTGCCGGCGCGCTAGCCAATTTTGGCATGCAAAACCTCTGCGTTCGGCTTCATTTCCATACCCGGACGCAGAGGTTAGAATAGTGCAATGTTTAGATCAGATTCCGAACTGACGCGAACGGATTGTTCTGGTATCATTGAGAACAGTCAACACAGGTCATGTGGCGCGGCAAAATGCAAAGCTTCAATCTTTTGAGGTTGTGATTGCGTTTATTGCGCTACATATGGGGTCTCAATGAACAAGGCAGTCCTTCGCGTTCTCCTCTTATCATCGCTCGCCGCCACGCACGCGGCTGCGGCTCAGTCGCTTCATCCCTCGTTTGAACCCGCCACCGGGACGATTGTCGACGCCCGCTGGAAGTCTGGCGTGCCGCTGGGCGGGATTGGGGACGGCAAGATCGAGCTGATGACGGATGGGTCTTTCGGGAACTTCACCAACCAGCATAACTGGGATCGACCGTACAAGTGGGCGAAGGGCGCCTTCGCCGCCGTTCGCGTCCAGGCGGCGGACGGCGCGCCGGTCGCGCGGATGCTGCGACTGCAAAAGGGCGAGGAGTACGCAGGGCTGACCAATGTTCAGCATACGCGGATGCAGGGATGGTTTCCTCGCGCTCAGATCGACTACGCCGATGATGCGCTGCCGGTGAAGGTGCGTTTAGAGGCGTTTTCGCCGCTGATTCCGCATGACGCTAAGAACTCCTCACTACCCGTCGCCTTCTTGGATTATTCCGTGACCAACACCACGGCGAAGACAGTGAAGGCGAGTATGCTGCTGTCCTGGCCAAATCTTTTGGGGTGGGGCGGTCGCGTCGATACGAAGTGGGACGATCTGGGCGGCAATTCGCAGGCGCCGGCGCAGGCCGGAGCGCTTCAAGGACTGCGTTTCTCCACGAGCCAATCTTATATGGACCAGCGGCGTAATGTGCTGGGGGAAGACTTTGTGGGAGTGCGGTCGGACAGTGGCTTGGCGGTCAGTCGCTGTGCGTCATGGGACGCCGCAGCGGCGACGCCGGCGTTTTGGAGCGGCTTTGAACGGACCGGCAAGCTTCAGAGCGCGGGGAGGAATCTCGCGCAGCCGGCAGGCGCGGTGGCGGCTGAGGCGACACTGAAGCCTGGTGAAACACGCGTCTTTCGCTTCCGGGTCGCCTGGGCGATGCCCCAGATGATCACGGTCCAGAACCGAGCGATGGTGAGCGAGGAGACGGCGCCATCGAAGACTGATGTCGAAGCCGTGACCGACACCGACGGCGGATCGCGCTGGGGAACCGGGCGCGCGATGCAGGCGGGCGATAATCTCGTCGTCGCGCTCGGACAATCCGTTACGCCGTCGTCGATCACAATCGACAGCGGGGGAGCGGGCACGGACTATGCGCACGGCCTTCGCGTCGAAGTCTCCCCGGACGCTAAAACTTGGAAAGAAGTCGCGGTCAAAACCGCCGACCAAATGAAGGGCGCCTCCCAGACGATCGCGCTGGCGCCCGTGGCCGGGAAATACCTGCGTCTGACGAACCTTGGAACGGATACGTTCTACTGGTGGAGTGTTTATGGGCTGAAAATCCAGGCCCAGGGAAGCGCGGAGCCGCTGACGCTGGCGCCGGACGCTGTCTCGGCGAATCTGATCAAAACAACCACTGTGGTCACGGAAGATGTCGGGCATTACTGGAAGAACTGGTGGAACAGCGCCAAGGAGATTGCGGCGTACGCCGACAAGAACGAGGACACGCTGCTCAAGCAGACGCGATCCTGGCAAGACCCTGTCCTCCAATCGAGCCTGCCGTTCTGGATGAAGCTCAAATTGATCAACTGCGCGTTTCCATTGTTCTCCAACACGATCCTGACCAAGGACGGGCGCTTCACGGTTCTGGAAAGCCCGATTGACATGGGCGGCGCGCTGGGCACGATGGATCAGCGGATGGCGTCACACGCCTTCTTCACGGCGTTTTTTCCCGAGCTGGACCGCGCCGAGTTGGAGATGTACGCCACGTGCCAGCAGCCGGACGGGCGCATCACGCACTTCGACGGCAATGTCCACGAGGTAATCGGACGCCCCGATGTTGGGTATGGCATTACCGATTGGCCGGACCTTTCGTCGGCGTGGGTGATGCAGGCGGTGAAGCTTTATCGCTGGACCGGCGACGAATCGTTTCTCACTCGCATGAAGCCGCACATTACGAGCGCTATGGACTGGCTCGAAAAAGATGGCGCGGACGACAATTTGATCCCGGCGGGCGGCAGCACCTACGATTACGAACAGCTGCCGCGCGGCGAGTTTATTTACTCGGCGTCCTGTTACTTGGGCGCGCTGCGGGCGGCGTCGGCTGTCTTGGATTCAGTGCAGGCGGCGGCTTACGACAAGCATCTGGGAGATGTCCAGAAATCGGTGATGGCGGACCTGTGGAACGGGACATATTTCCGAAAGTGGCGCCAGCCGACAACGGGGAAAACGGTGGAGGATAGCTTTGTGGCGAACCTCGCCGGCGACTGGCTGGCGCGCCTGACCGGCCTGCCGCGCACCCTCGATCCGAAGATCATCTATCAAAGCGTTACGCAGACAATCGCCCGGCATCAGAAGCCCTTTTATCCCGTGCCGCCGATGCAGGTCACTTCCATGGGCAAGCCCACGACCACCTCGTGCTATTTCCTGCAGCACGAGCCGTTTCTGGGCTGCGAGGCGATCTACGAGAACTACGTCGATGACGGGATTGAGACAATCAAGCGAGTCTATGACAGCGCCTGGGAGCTGAACCACAGCCCATGGGACCAATCGCTCGCCTACGACGCCCCGTCGGGCGTGCAAAGCGGTCTGGGGACCTATATGACCTGCCCGACATCGTGGCATGTGCTGAACGCCCTCGCTGGAACGTCGCTGGACCTGCCCGGCAAGCGGCTCTACGTGTCGCCGCGTCTCGCAACGACCGAGACCGAGCTGCATCTTCCCGTTTACTTCTCACGCTTCTGGGGCTGGCTTGACTACGTTCCCGCGCAGCATCATTTGACCCTGCGCATCGATCGTGTCTTCCCATTGGACTCCGCCACGGAGCAGTCGCTCTATCATGTCGCCGGCAATCATACGCCGCCGTCGGATGCGATGACGCTCACCTCGGTGGCTGCCGATGGCGACGCCGCGCCCATCGCTCTTGACGCTCCCTTTGCTGTGAAAGAAGGCGCGACGCTGGACCTGTCGTCGATGATCGACCGCTTGGCTCCTCAAACTCCCAGCGGCAAAGTCGATTTCGAGGTCAAAGCGCCCACCCCCGTGCGTCCCGGCCTGCCGTCGGCGGACTGGGTGCTGAGCGATAACTTGCACGATTCGCCACAGCTCGCCGCATCATTTGGACAGATAGCCTTGGACGGCGATCCCGCCTCCCGCTGGACCACCCTGCGCCCGATGCTCCCGGGCGATGCATTGACGCTCGACATGGGCAAAGTCCAGCGTGTCGCCAAGCTCGTTCTGGACAGCGCGAAGTCGCCTTCGGACTATCCACGCGGCTACCTCCTGGAAACGTCCTCGGATGGCGCAAACTGGACGCCCGCCGCTCACGCCGACGCCGGTCAGGCCGGCGCCGCGCAGCAGGCCGGCGTGCTGACGATCGCGTTCCCGCCGACGGACGCACAGTATCTGCGAATCACCAACGAGGGCGCGGACCTCGGAAGCTTCTGGTCCGTGCATGAGTTGATGGTTTATGGGGAATAGGGGGCGCCACTGGGCGCTATGCCTGTAGCCCTGGACAGGCATGTGCTACGAACGAGAGCAAACACGCGTTTCGCTTCGTACGCAATTCATGCCTGTCCAGGGCTACAGGCATGCCACCCAATATTCGATGCTGGCCGTCTGCGCCATCCAAATTGAAGGAATCTCCGCATGCTTGGCGAACAGATTCATGTGCCTATCTTGTGTATCCGCTCGTCCATCGCCTCGGAACACCTCATGGACCCTCTCGAAAAGACGTCGAGCTATGTCTTTGAATACTTCGACTCGCAAGTCGAATTGGAAGGCGAGGATGGGCTGCGGGAGTATCCGGGGAATGTCTGCATCTTGTATTCGCCGGGCCAGCGGCATTTGTACAAGGCTTCGAAAAGTGTCAGCCATACATGGTTCCATGTGAGCGGGGAGGGGCTGGAGCATTATCTCCAGCGCTATGCGATCCCGACCAATCGGGCGATGGTGGGGCCATTCGAATCTCTGGCGCTGACGCCGTTTTTAGAAGAGGTGCGCCGGCATCACGTGCAGCGCGAGCCGTATTGGGAGGACGCTGTCACGCTGCTCTGCCGGACGTTTCTGCGGAACCTCTCGCGTGTGATCGCGCACGGAATTGAGATCGCGCCGCCGTCGCTCTATCAAAAGGAAACACTCACCAGTCTGCGGCGTCTGCGCGCGTTCGTACATTCCAATCTGCGCCAGCGATGGACGATCGATGAGATGGCGGCGCACGTGCATATGAGCTCGTCGCACTATCGAAAGACGTTTTCGCACTATTTCGGATCCAGTCCCATTGAGGATCTGATCCTGGCCCGCGTTCGCCAGTCCAAACTGCTGCTGCGCAATTCGACGCTGTCGATCGGCGAGATCGCCGAATACTGTGGCTTCGCCAGCGCGTCGCAATTCCATGTGTGTTTTCGCAAGCATACGGGCGGCTCTCCGGGTGAGTTTATCAAGACGGAGCGCCCAGCGGCCCTGGAGCGCGGGGCGAAGCCGGCGGCGCGGGACGATGAGACCGCCA
>JAOQAA010000255.1 GCA_025963815.1 Capsulimonas sp. | reverse complement strand
ATTGCCTGCGGGGTGAGGATCACGAGCAGACCTTCGCTCTTTGGGTCCTGCGAGGCAATTTGCAGTGCCTTGGCGTAGCGGTCAGAGCCGGCGTCTCCTAGAACGTCGATGGGGTTTTTGTGGCTCCAGGCGGCGGGCAGGATAGCGTTCAGTTCTTCGATCGTTTCCGGCGAAACTTCGGCCAGTTCTCCTCCGCCGGTAATCAGAGCATCAGTGGCGAGGACGCCGGGGCCGCCGGCGTTGGTCAGGATCGTCAGACGCGGCCCGCGCGGACGCGGCTGCTTGCTCAAAACCTCGGCCATATAGAACAGGTCGGCGATGCTGGTGACGCGCAGCACGCCGCAGCGCTGGAAGGCGGCGTTCAGCACATCGTCGCTCCCCGTGAGCGTTCCTGTATGCGAGGCCGCAGCCTTGGCGCCAACGCTGGTGCGTCCCGCCTTGATCACGATGATGGGTTTGGTCAGAGCGACTTCGCGCGCCGCCGAGAGAAAGCCGCGCGCATCACCGATCGACTCCATGTAAATGACGATGCTCTGCGTCTTAGGATCGTTGCCGAGATAGTTGATCAAGTCGCCCCACCCCACGTCCAGCATGGAGCCGATGGAGACAAAGGCGCTAAAGCCGATTTTCTCACGCAAACTATAGTCCAGAACCGCCGTGAGCAGCGCGCCACTCTGGCTGATAAACGCGACGTTGCCCGGCAGCGCGATGGTCTGCGCGAAGGTCGCGTTCATGCCGTTCAGCGGGCTCATCACGCCGAGGCAGTTCGGGCCGATCAAGCGCAAGTTGCCCGCCCGCGCCTTCTCCAGCACGCGGCGTTCTAATTCCGCGCCTTCTGGGCCTGTCTCTTTAAATCCCGCCGAGATAATAATCGCCGCCTTCACGCCTGCGGCGACGCACTCGCCGATCAGATCCGGCACGGATGCGGCCGGCGTGACGATGACCGCTAGCTCCACAGGGTCCGGGGCAGACGCGATATTGGGATACGCCTTGATGCCCAGAATGCTATTGCGCTTGGGATTGATCGGGAAGACCGTGCCGCCGAAGGGGCTGCTGATCAGATTTTGCAGGATCGTGCGGCCGACGCTGCCCGGCGTTTCCGTGGCGCCGATGACGGCGACGCTTTTGGGTTTGAAGAAGACATCGAGCGGTTGGCTTTCCGAGCGCAGGACATCGTGGGCGGGATCGGTGGTGGGCATCGGGTTTACGGGCCTTTCAGCGTCAATAATCACTGGGAGCGATTCCCTGTTTACCCCGCACTGAAGTACGGGGCTGGGGGTTGCTTCGCAACCGACCGTCCGTGCCGGGCGGAAGATAATTGTCGATTGCGTGTCATTGTTCCCCGTCCGGCACGGACGGTCGGCGCGCAGCGCCCCCAGCCCCGTATTTCAATGCGGGGAGATCGGACGCAGCCGCACAATTGAACGTTCACAGTCACATCGCCCACAGTATACCCACCCCGCCACTGGACAAGCGCGCCCGTTTTGCGCCATCATAGAGCATCCGTTTGCCGGACCACAGATTTATGAACCTCAACACACCCACCGATCTCCAGATCAAAATTGGACAGCTGCTGCTCTTTGGCTGGCAGGGCGAAACGCCCGCAGCCGCGCGAGCCGTCAATTCGCACGCTGCGGCGCTTATTGACGAACTCGCCGTCGGCGGCGTGATCTTAATGGGCCGCAATGTCGGAAGCCTGGAGGAGACACGCGCGATGCTGGCGGAGATGCAGGAGCTTGCGGCGGCGCGCGGGCTGCCGCCGCTCTTTGTTGCGACCGATCAAGAGGGCGGGCGCGTCAGCCGGTTTATCCCGCCGCATTATACGCGGTTTCCTGTCGCGAAGACGATCGGCGATACGGCGGATTTTGACAACGCGCGGCAGGCGGCGCGCGCCATCGCACAGGAGCTGAAAGCCGTGGGGCTGAACTGGGACTTCGCGCCGGTGCTCGATGTGAACAACAATCCGAAGAACCCGGTCATTGGCGATCGCTCTTATGGTGACGATCCGGACCTCGTCGCGAAAATGGGCGTCGCCGCCGTGCGCGGCTTTCAGGACGATGCGGGGCTGCTGGCGTGCGGCAAGCACTTCCCAGGCCACGGAGACACGGAAGTCGACTCGCACCTTGCGCTGCCGACTATTGGCGTGGACCGCGCCCGTCTGGACGCCGTGGAGCTGGTTCCGTTCCGCGCGGCAATCGCGGCGGGGCTGGCGGGAATTATGACGTCGCATATCTTGTTTACCGAACTGGATGCTGCGCTGCCGGCGACGCTGTCGCCTACGATCCTGACGGGAATCCTGCGCGGCGACTTAGGTTATGAAGGATTGATCATTACGGATTGTCTCGAAATGAAGGGCGTCGCGGACCAGTGGGGCTCGGCGGAAGCGTCGGTGCTGGCGCTGGAGGCGGGCGCGGATATCCTCCTCTGCTGTCATACATGGGAAACGCAAGTCGCCATTCGGGACGCCGTCACAGCAGCCGTTCGGAACGGAAGGATCACCGAAGCGCGTATTGAGGAATCGTTGGCGCGTATCGCCGCCGCCAAAAAGCGCTGGATCTCCAAACAGAATGTCATCGCGGAGATCGACTTCGCGGGGCATCGCGCCCTATCCGAGCGCGTCACGGCAGCGGCGGCGGGAGAATAACCGTCCATGGCCGCGAAAGTCTGCCCGCGTTGCGGCGCTCAGTACGCCAGTCTCAAGTCCGCCACCTGTCCGACTTGTTTCGCCAAACTGGTCGTCGTCGACGATGAAACCGCGGCGGAGCTTGCGGCGGCGCGCGCCGAGATTGAAAACTCAGAGGAGTTTCAGGAAACCAAGGAAGCGGACGACGAGCAGTTCCGCCAGCAATCCTTCGGCGCTTGCCTGGGAGTTGTCGGCATTACGCTGGTCACGCTGATTCTGGTCGTCGTGCTGATCGTGACGGCTGTCCATAAGTATGGGCGGCATGATAAGTCGGCTCTCACAGCGGTCGCTGCAGCGCCGATCTCACATGGGGCGCCCGATGATCCGCTGACAGAACTGCCGGTGACGGGGGCGTCTCTGACGGATGTGATGCCGCCGCAGATAGAGACTGAGGAAGCTCCGGCGTTCGCGCGGCGGAAAACGGATCAAGAGACCGTCCTTTCGGGTACATTGACTCCGATCTATCATGCGACTTACCAGAGGGGCGGCGGCGCGATCGGTTCCTTTGATCTCTACGCCATTCCGACGGGCCAGCCGACGCCGGAACAGAACGCATTCCGAACAGCGATTGCACTGTCGACGAAGATTGGCGGCGGCCCTCAAAGGCCGATGCGGATCTTCGCCACTCAGCACTGGCGCTACGCGGCGGTCGGCGCGCCCGGCGCTCCAGATCAATCGCTTGAGCGCCTGCCCGCATCGCTCAAAACGTACTTCAGCAATCTTTAACTTACGCATTCTCTGGATTTTGGGAAAGACGCACCATTAGAGAGCAGGAGCCACCATCAATGAATAAAACAATCAAGGGTTTGTTGTGGGCTGGGGCCGGAGTGGCCGCGCTCGCGGCGGTAAACAGCGCGGTCTTCGCGAAAGCCAAGGCGCAAGGGAACCCGCTGGGCGGCGAAGGGCGTTTCTGGCCCGGTCCGTACGGCGATCTTTTCTACGCGCGTCAGGGCAAGGGCCTTCCAGTGCTGCTGCTGCACGGCGTGTACGAAGGCGCGTCGAGCTATGAGTGGCGCAAGAATTTCGATAGCCTGTCCGAACATTTCAACGTCTACGCGTTGGATCTGCTGGGCTTCGGTCTTTCGGACAAGCCGCGCATCGATTACACGGGCGGCAAGTACATCGAGCAGATCTCGCAGTTTATTCGCGAAGTGATCAAAGAGCCCTGCGCAATCGTCGCTTCGTCGCTATCGTCGGCCTACGCCGTACAGGCGGCGCAGGATCTGCCCGATCTGGTCCAGAGCTTGATTCTTGTCTGCCCGACAGGATTGCGGCGTTTGTCCAAGGAGCCGGGCGCGAAGACCGAATTGGCCTATCAGATGCTGCATGCGCCGCTGATCGGCACGACGGTGCACAATGCGCTGACTTCGGTCCCGTCGCTGCGTTTTTATCTGATGAACCAGACCTACTTCGATCCGTCATTTGTGGATGACGAGATGATCGAGCACTATTTCACCGTTTCGCACCAGTATGGCTCGCAGAATGCGCCGCCGGCGTTTATCAGCGGCCTGCTGAACCACAGCGTCGCCGAAGCGTTCCCTGCCCTTGCGCAGAAGACGATCCGCATCATCTGGGGACGCGAGGCGCGCATGACGCCGCTTTCCGACGCCGAAGCTTTCCTCGCGGCGAACGCCCGCGCGGAGCTGAGCGTATTTGACAAATCCGGACTGCTGCCGCAGGACGAACAAGCGCAGGGCTTCAACCGACTGGTTGTGGAGCTGCTGACCGAAGACGCGCCGCGCCCCAAGCGGGCCCGGGCGAAAAAACCAGAGGAGACCGAATAATGGCGCAGAATGGAAATGCGGACCGCAAGACGAGCGTCCCGCTGACGATGGCGGATCAGGATGACGAGATGGAATTGGAAGAGGGCGAGTCTTACATCGTCGTTGGCGAAGCCGGCGAGGATGTGGCCTTCGAGATCTGTGAGGATCTGGAGATCGCCCTGGGCGTGCGCGACGCGATGCAGGAAGACGGCTTCGTCGTCCGAATGTTCCAGGCGCACGAAGTGGACATTGTCGTGGAAGACGAAGAACCGACCCAGAACTAAAGGATTGCGCCTTTTTTCACAAACCGGCCGCGCTCCCTTGTGGAGCGTGGCCGGATATGGTACAATTGAGAAGGCGAACGTTGTACAGTCGGCGATTGGATTCGCCAAGATTTCGCCCAACCGTTTCGTATTTGTTTAGTGAAGGCGTGAGAGAATGGCAGAAGAAACAAAAGCTCCCTATCGCGTAAAGGTCCCGGACATCGATTACTGGCGCGGCAAGATCGGCTGCCAGACCGGATGTCCAGTAAAGACCGACGCGCGTGGATATGTGATTGCAATCGGCGAAGGCCGCTACGAGGACGCTTATGCGATCGCGCGCGCGCCAAACCCGTTCGCGTCCATGTGCGGACGCATTTGCGGATGCCCCTGTGAGACCAAGTGTACACGCGGCAATGTCGGCGTCGACACCAGCGGCCCCGTCTCCATCCGCGCCCTGAAAAGATTTGCGACCGAGCAGTACGGCGTCGAGAACCTCAAGGACTTGCACAAGTCGCTGGAATACTCCAACGCGCGTGGCTCGTCGCGCCCCACCCTGGATAAAGAAAAGATCGCCGTTGTCGGCGGCGGCGTCGCCGGCATGACGGCCGCGCACGACCTCGCGCGCCTTGGCTACCGCGTTACGGTTTTCGAAGAACTCGAAATCCCCGGCGGCCAGATGGCGACCGGAGTTCCGATCTATCGATTGTCCCGCGAATTGATGAACCTGGAGATCGCGGCCATCTGCGAACTGGGCGTCGATCTGCGCCTCGGCGTCAGCGTCGGCAAGGACGTGACCATTCCCCAGCTGCGCGAAGAGGGCTACAAAGCCTTTATCATCGCGGCGGGCTTCATGGCGGGCCGTCCCTCCCCCACCCCCGGCGCGGAAAAACTGCGCGGTAAGGGCGTTCACATCGGCATCGACCTGCTGCGTGAAGTCAACATGGGCAAACCGTACCATGTCGGCGAGCGGTGCGTGGTCATCGGCGGTGGGAACGTTGCGATGGACGTCGTGCGTATGACAGTTCGTACGAACGTTATTCCTGGCCTGTCTCAGCTGAGCAAGCCGAAAAACTATGCGATGACGGATATCTCCCGCGTGCTCGCGTCCAAGGCGAAAACGATCGATTGTATCTTCGGCGAATCCCGCGCGCAGATGAACGCGGACGAGTACGAGATCGAGGAAGCCATTCTCGAAGGCGTCAAGCTGCACCCGCAGACCTGGCCCGTCGAGATCCTGGGCGAAGATCACGTCACCGGCGTCCTGACGAAGAAAGTTAAGTCGCTGATCGACGCAACGGGCCGCTTCAACCCGCAGCTGATCGACGGCACCGAGAAGATCATCGAGTGCGACACGGTCATCGTGTCCATCGGCCAGATGGTAAACTGGAACTTCCTGACCGGCATCGAAGACCTCGCGAAAACTCCGCGCGGCACGATTGATGTCGATCCCGAGACGCTTCAATCGACGAACCACCCGGACGTGTTCGCAGTCGGCGATATCGCCGTCGGCGCGCGCTTGTTCATCGACGGTATCGCCTCCGCTCAGAAGTGCGCGGTCGGCGTGGATGAGTTCATCACCGGCAAGAGCTTCAAGCTCGTGAAGCGCGGCTACATGCGCGCCCTGCCGATCGTGAACTACGGCATGCCGGACAAGTACGACGCCTTTATTCGCCAGGAGCCGCCGGAACGCGAGACCCACTCCCGGTCGGCCGGCTTCGACTTGGTCGAATTTAATTACACCGAGAAGGCCGCTCGGGAACAAGGCATGCGCTGTTTGCGTTGTCATGTTAATGTGGTCTTCGACGCGGAGAAATGTATTCTCTGTGGCCTATGCATCAATATCTGCCCGGAGAGCATCCTGAAGATGGTTCCGGTCACGGATGTGACGGGCGACGCGGACGTGGCGGCGCTGATCGAGGCGAAGTACGGCGTGCCTCAGGAAGAGTTGCTGCCGGACGACGGCACCATCATGCTGATGGACGGCACCAAGTGCATCCGATGCGCTCTGTGCGCCAAAATCTGCCCGATGGACTGTATTTCGATGGAAGCCTTCGAGTACGAAGAAGCGCTGGTTCCCGTCGAAACGATCACACGCACCGCCATGCCGCCCGTTCCCACGGCGGCTGGGTATAAGAGCTAATAGTCTTCACCGCAATCGACCGCGGTGATTGTCATACCGGCGGAATTTGAACCCGCTACGGAGGAAAACAATGTCAACAGTTATCGAGCCGATCACCACCACCATCACCGAAGTGGCGTCGCCCCTTTCGATCACCGACGCGGCGGCGGAAGAAGTCCGCACGCTGATCGCCCAGCAGGATCGTGACGATCTTTATCTTCGCGTCTACGTCTCCGGCGGCGGCTGCAGCGGCCTACAGTACGGTATGGCGCTGGACGAGAACGTCGAGCCCGGCGATGAAGTCTTCGACCTGAGCGGCATCCGCCTCGTCGTGGACAACACCAGCATGCGCTACATGTCCGGCTCCGTCGTCGATTACATCACGACCGACATGGGCGGCGGCTTCAAGATCGAGAACCCGAACGCCACCAAGTCCTGCGGCTGCGGCTCCAGCTTCAGCACCGGCGACGAAGAGGCCGCCGGCCTCGACACCAAAGCCGGCGGCGGCTGCGGCTCCTGCGGCTGCAACTAATCGCGCAGCTAGGAAAACAAAGAAAACGGGCGGCGGGGCATATGCCCCGCCGCCCGTTTTTCGTGTTATAATGCCTAGTTGCTACAATCATATTTATTGAAGGAAGAGAATTTGTCTTACCGCTTGATCGCTTCGATGCTGGCTCTGACCATCGCCGGCGGCGGCATCGCTGAACACTGTGACGCGAAGCCCGCAGCCAAGCCCGCGACGAAGGCGCCTCATAAGCCTGCGGCAAAAAAAGAGGCGTCCGTAGTCTCTGGTGATCCGTCAACATGGATCGCCGATCCAAAGCTCGTCTCACAGCTTGACCAGGCGACCAATTTTGGGAATTACAGCTTGCGGCTGCCGATCGGCTATACTATCGAAGAGCACGATATGTCCACGGATCGCGCAGCGATCACCGGATACTTAGCAAAAGGGGCTCCGCGCAAGGACGATACGTTTGCTGTCATCTTCGTGATCGTCTCCGAGGCAAAACCCGGCTTCGCGCCGACCGACTTGGAAACCATATTGAATGGTAATCCATTCCTCAACGGCAAAACGGGTATTGTGAAGACGGATGCGGAATCCGGCGCAATCGGTCCACTGTCGGCAATGCGCCAATATTATAAATATCCGGCCCAAGAAGGATCTACTCACTTCCTTCATGGATTTCACTACGCGTCAGTGAGCGGTCAAAGCACGATTATCGTCGCCGCCATGGACGCCGAGCCGCATTATAAGAAAAGCCTGCCGCTGGCGGAAGCCGCCGCGCTGACGTTGCACAATTAGAATAATGATCCTCATAAGCACGACGAAGAAAACAACAGACCCCCGATTTTACGAGCTGCGCGACGCCGCCTGCTCCAACATCGACGTCGCGGCGGCGCTGATCGAAAGCGACCCGACGATACTGGAGGCGCGCAACTCGATCGGAGAGACGGCGTTCCATTATATTGTCGCCGAAAACGAGGTGGAGGTCGCACGGTGGATGCTGGAGCGCGGTTCCGATGTGAACACGCGCAATAGCTTCGGCGCGACGCCTCTGATCGAGGCGGCGGGCCTGGGCTATCTGAACATGTGCAAGCTGCTTTTGAAGCACAGCGCCGATCTCAAAATGCAAAATGACTGCGGTGACACGGCGATCGCGACGGCGGCGGAACATGGTAAAGTCGCCGTGATGAAGTATCTCATGAAACAAGTTCCAGACGCTGAGAGCATCCTTCTCTACTTCAGCAGCTTGACAATGACGCAGATGGTCCGGGAGAACGGTCGTGTCGCGGAGCTTTTGAAAGAACGCGAAGTGACGGATTAAGCTCGCTACTTCGCAACCAACTCCCACAGCAAGTTCAGGCCTTCGGCTTGCGTTTCACTTCCTCAAAAATCCTCTCACTAAATAATTTCTCGCGATAGCTTTCCGGATGTGTCTCGTTTTCACGAGTATCAAGGTAAGTTGATTCACAGAGCGAGGAGACATAGAGTTGAAGACATCACTTCTGACGACCGCGATCCTGATCTTATCCCTGAGCCACGTATCCCTGGCGGCAAAGCACAGTCATTCCTCGTCACAGGGCTGGAAAGACCCGGGAGTCGATGTGGGGATTGTGAAGGCGCCAACGGCGCTTTATGTGGAGCCGGACGCGGCGTCGGAGAAGATCGCGTCTTTGCGGCCAAATGCCTGGACCGTGCTTGTCTCGCATCATGCGGAGCATGGTTGGCTGCATGTCATCGGTCTGTCGTCGGGACGGATCGGCTGGGTTCGGGCCAATCGTGTCGATGTGCGCTATACGCCGCATCCCAACAAGGGCGTGGATCTGCCGAGCGAGCAGACGGGCGCGGATGATCCCCCTACCCTGGTTCTCACCAATGACGCGGATCGAACGCTGTTTCTGCACCTTGCGGACCAGCCCGAAATCCGAGTGGCGGCGCATTCGCGGCAGACGATCACGGCGCCGGCGGGAGTGTGCTCGTTCAGCATTTCGCTGGCGCGCATTCTTCCCTCATTTGGCGACAAACTATTCCAATCCGGCTCCCGCTACAGGTGGAGGTTTTGGATTGTGACTGGCCCCGGCAGCCATAGCACGCCTCATCGACACGCCTCGCGGCAGATGAAAGAGGAAGCGCGGCGTCTTCAGGCGGAAGTGAACGCCGAGACGGCGAATCGAGATGTCGAATCGCAAATCATTCTCGGTGAAGAGGACACGCTGCGCCGCCAGTCCGCACAGCTCGAAATCGATGACCAAGATCTCACCGCAATGAAACGAGAGCTGGATGAGAGCGAACCTTCCATGACGGACGACTTCAATGAGAGAGTCGACGCTTATAATAACGATCTCAGAACATACAAAGAGAATATCAGACGACACGACAGACATGTGGACGATTATAACTTAAGATTGAGGGCGCTGAAAGCAAAACGCAAGCGCCTGGATCAGATCGAGCACAGCATCAACGCGGAGTAAATAAGTGTGTTACTTCCTGACGCCGGCATCGACTGCGCCCGAAGCTTTCTTGAAATCAAACGTTTGGCTCAGCGCTTTCACCTCGTCCAGCAAGTCGCGCCGAATCGGGATCGAGCTTGTGTCGAAAATGATCGTATCCAGCGCTTCGTCCGAGAAAGCCTCCTGAACCATGACTGCCAGCGCCTTGTCGTCATCAAAAGCGCCGACGGCGATGATCGCCCTTGCGATATTAGGATCCGGACTGTCGCTGGACGGCATTATGGGATTTACAGCAGGATCCGTCCATGGGTAGAAACTCAAGCCGCCAATGTAGTCCCGAACACTCAGGGATAACCCCGGCGCTGTCTTCTTTACGGCGGCAAACACATCCGCCATCACATGCCCCCAAATTTTAGTTCGGAAGTCGTTCCAGGCGAGCAAATAACTGCTGTCCGTGCTGAAGTCGTCATATTCTGGAATGAACAGCCTTGAAGACAGCATGACTGTCGTCTGGCCATGTTTGTCCAAATTGACACCGCTGTCGGGCTGAGCAATGTCGATCGGATCCTGGTGGTGAGCGCGCAGGTAGGCAAGCCTCATCACGTCGCTATAACCAAGATCGACAGGGTTGACTTCCGATATTACCGAAACGCCGCCGTAGCCAGGCGGGCATTGTCTGCTGAAGAAAACTCCAGAGATACCGGGAACGCTCGCAGCTTCCCGGCAAAGCTCAACCAGGATTTGCCGGGTCTTAGGGTCGAGGACCGAAGGCCAGTCGCCCGACTGCATCGCCCGCACCAGTGCATGCATCTCGGTCGAGTGTTCTTCCGTCGTGTGCGGCAAGGCGGTATCGAGCGCGGCGGACGGCGTCTTCCCGACGATCGTCATCTCCGGTTCGATCGAATGCGACCAGTCGAAGGAATCTGCCTTCGGTGTATCGGTATTCCACTGCATCAGATCCAGGGCGGCGCACACCGTAACGCCCTTGAGCTTCCCCTCGTCCACAGCCGCCGTCAGCACGTCTCTGTGCGCGCTTGTCGGCGGAATAGCGCTGCTTGGGAAATATGTCATGCCGTTGGTAAACGCCATGCAGTACAGTGTCTTCATCCCGGACTGCGCCATCTGATCGACAAGCGCCCGCGCTTCCGTCTCCGAGGCGGGCGCGGCCATCAGGGCGATGTTTCGAGCCGGATTGATCCGTGGCGGCGTCTCCAGGTTGCTGGACGCCGGTTCGCCGTCAGGATTGTTCAGTGGAAGTGTATGCTGCGAGGAGGTAGTGGCGAGCGAGAGGGATCCGAAATTGGGAATGTCCAGTATCAACTGGATACCCGAGGACACCTGGACCGAAAAATCATCGTTGACGCCTTGAACGATACGATTGGCGTCGGCGCGCAGAAAGGGCTGCGTATCGTCCGGATCATCTGATTTTTCAGGAACGCCGAGCGTCT
>JAOQAA010000252.1 GCA_025963815.1 Capsulimonas sp. | reverse complement strand
CGTTGGAGAAGGCGAGCCGGTCGCCGAAGTTCGCGAGCTGGCGAGGCAGGAAGTTATCGCGCGCCAGCATTGAGGCGAGCTGCGGGAATCCCGCGAAGGCGGTGTTCGCGGCCAGCACTAGGACGAGCGCGGTGGAGATCTGAACGACCCAGAACATCCAGTGCAGCGCCGGCGGCCAGGCGCGCTCCGCGACCATACCCACGACGCTCTTATACCCGCCGGCATGCTGGTCCATTGGCTGAATGCCGAACTGCTGCGCGACGTAGGTTAGGCCGAAGAACATGACGATGGCGAGCAGGGCCATCCAGCGCATCGTAATGACGGCGTTCTTATCCTCCGGCTTTTGGAACAGAGGAACGGTGTTCGAGATCGCTTCCACGCCGGTCAGAGCCGTACAACCCTGGGAAAAGGCTTGCAGAAGCAGATAGATCCCCACGGTTTGGAAGGGAATCAAATTGCCGTTGATCGCATGACCCGCCTGCAAAGCGTTGGTGGCGTAGCTGGCGTGCGTCGCAATCGCGAAAACGCCGGCGAGGATCGTGGTGACGACCGCGACCACGAATACGTAGGTCGGCGCGGCGAACACCCCACCGGTTTCCCGCACGCCGCGCAGATTTAGCAGCGTGATTACCAGAATGATGACCAAACAGATGGGGACGAGATGCGTATGGAGTCCGGGCGCCATCGTGACGACGGCCGCCATGCCCGCCGCGACGGACACCGCGACGGTCAGCACATAATCCACCAGTAGCGATCCGGCGGCGACCAGCGCCGCGAGCGTGCCGAGGTTATCGCGCGAAACAGGATAGGCGCCGCCTCCGTCCGGATAGGCGTAGATGATCTGCTGATACGACAGCACGACGACAATCAGCAGCGCGCAGATCCCCACGGCGATCGGCAGGGCGTAGGGCAGCGCGCTGCCGTGCGCGCCCTGAAGGATCATCAGGATCCCGAGGATCGCCTCGGTGGCGTAGGCGTTGGAGCTGAGCGCATCGCTGGAGAAGATCGGAAGCGCCAGGTACTTGGGAAGACGCTGGTGGCCGGCGCCCGATGTTGGGAGCGAACGGCCAAAGATGAGCTGCCGGATGCCTCCCACGGCGCTGTGGTATTTGGGCGGTGGGGGCAGCTCGGGGGTGTCATCGCCTTGCGGCGAGTTCGACGAAAAGGGGCTTGGCATAGAATCTCGTGTCCCACGGCAAAATTTGAACGAACAGCCGTAAGACCGTTGGGTATTTTACCTAGGACGCGGCGGCAAGTCAATAAAGAGGAATCGCCGCCCCGCACGGCGCAATCACACCACGCCATGCCGCTTCACGAACTAACCTGCGCCGCCTGCCATGTGCGCTACACCATCCTCGTCGGGATGACCGCCGCCGCCGACAGCCCCGCGTGCCCGCGCTGCGGCGCCGAAAGCGGTGTACGCCGCATCAGCCGCTTCGCAAAGGGCCGCATCGCTGCCGATGCTCCTGCGGACAATCCCTCCGACCCCGCCTCCATGCGCGCATGGGCCGACGCCGTCCAGCGCGAAACCGGCGAACGCCTTGGCGACGAATTCGACGAGTATCTTGAAGCCTCCGAAAGCGGGGAAAAGACTGGGACTGAGTAATTACTCAGGATGTGCGTCAAGAAGGTCCTGCGCTTTTTTCTTGGCGTCGGGATCGGTCATGGTCAGGACCTTTTTCCATTGCGCGCGGCCTTCTTCCGTCTTTCCCGTCTTGACGAGCGCCGTACCGAGGAATAAGAAGGCGTCCGTGTCTGCATCTTCAAACGAAATGGCTTTTTGCAGGGTGGGGATCGCCTTGTCGTAATCTCCCTGATCGCTGTAGGCCAGACCGAGGTTTTCGTGAAAGACGCTGACTTTGGGGTCCAGACGGATCGCCGCCTTGTATTCCGTGATCGCTTCGTCCAGCTTTCCCTGCCCATAGAGACAAACGCCGAGACGGTTGTGCGTTCCCGCGTTGTCCGGCGAGACGGCGATCAGCTTGCGGTAGGCGGCGACGGCTTCGTCGTTTTTACCGGCGGCGGACAGGTTGGTCGCGAGCTCATATACCAACGTTTCGTTGTCGGGAGCGAACCGGGCCGCTTCGCGAAGTTCAAACAGCGCCTCATCCGTCGAGTTCTTTTTCATGAGGGCGACGCCTAAATTGCAGTGAGCGACAGCGTAATCCGCCTTCAGCCGCACGGCGGTGCGAAGCTCCTTGATCTCTTCGTCGTACTTTTGGGCGCCGTCGAGACTGATTCCCAGGATGTTGTGCGAGTACGGGTCGGCAGGGGCGAGACGGACCGCTTCTCTTGCTTCCTTGATCGCATCCTCGTATTTGTCGGCGTCATAATAGGCGCTCGCCAGCAGGAAGTGGGGATCGGAGGCGGCGGGATCCAGCTCAATGGCTTTTCGGTATTCGGTGTTGGCGGCTTCCCTGTCGCTGTCTCCCAGCAGCATTCCGAGGGAAACGCGGGCTTCCGCGCTTTTCGGATGCAGGCGCACTTCCTTTCGCGCCGCCGTGATCTCTTCCGACTCGGCGGGGGCGTCCTTGGCGGGAGACTCGCCGCCGGCTGTCTCCGTGTCGCCTGGCAGATCCTTGGCCGGGAGCGCCGGCTTTTCGGCTCCAGTCGCCTTCGCCGTTTTCTTTTCCTGGTCGGTCATATACTTGCGCATCTCCGCCCAGGTCCAGTATTCGGCGACCTTTGCGGGAATGAGCGGTTTGAGATAGAACGATGAGACGGCGAAGTTGAGATTCTCGCCATCCTGCATGATATAGGACGTAATTCCCAGAACGCGTCCGTTTCGGTCCAGCAGGGGGCCGCCGCTCGATCCGTGCGAGATCGGCGCGGTCGTCTGGATCGCCTTCAGGCCGCCGTAGGTGCGGAACGCGCTGATGATGCCAGTGCTGGCCGTGCCTTTGAGCCCA
>JAOQAA010000246.1 GCA_025963815.1 Capsulimonas sp. | reverse complement strand
GCCCCCTCTCCCAATTCTGGGAGAGGGGGAGTCAGAGTTTTGAATTAGGATTTTTGGATATTCCGAAAACAAAATCTCAATCTTAAATCTAACTCCCCTTCTCCCAGAATTGGGAGAGGGGGCTGGGGGGTGAGAGCCATCCTCAGGTATAGTAACCCCAGGAGCAGGTTTTTCATGGACATTCCAGAGATTTTATTCGAGCCGATCGTGCGCGCGGCGCTGGCGGAGGATATTGGGGCGGGGGATATCACGACGACCGTGTGTATTCCCGCCGGGACGAAGGCGAGCGCGATGGTGCTGGCGAAAAGCCCGGGTGTGGTGGCGGGACTTGCGGTGGGGGCGCTGGCGTTCCGATTGCTGGACCCGGAGGCGCGCTGGGAGGCGCTCGTTGAGGACGGCGCGATGGTTGGGGCGGGGCGGCATGCGATTGCGAGGGTATCGGGTGATGCGCGGGCGCTGCTGACGGCGGAGCGTGTGGCGCTGAACTTGATGCAGCGGATGAGCGGCGTGGCGACTGTCACGGCGCGGTACGTCGAGCTTGTCGCGGGGACCAAGGCGCGGATTGTGGATACGCGCAAGACGACGCCGGGGCTGCGTGTGCTGGAGAAGTACGCGGTGCGGGTCGGCGGCGGCGTCAACCATCGTCTGGGCCTCTACGACTGCGTTTTGATCAAGGATAATCATATCAAGGCGGCGGGCGGGATCAAAGCCGCCGTGACGGCGGCGCGGGCGCAGGCGCCGCATACGATGAAGGTCGAAGTCGAAGCGTCTACCCTTGATCAGGTTCGTGAGGCGCTGGCGTGCGGCGCGGATATTATTCTGCTCGACCATATGGGGCTGGATCTGCTGCGGGAAAGCGTGCGGATCATCGGCGGCAGGGCGATCGCCGAGGCGTCCGGCGGCCTGAACGAGACAACGGTCGCATCCGTTGCGGACACTGGGGTGGATGTATTGAGCATCGGGGCGCTGACGCACTCCGCGCCGGCGATGGATATCTCCCTGGACTTTGCCGAATGACCGTGGGAGCTGAGTGGCGGCATTGCGCCGAGTGCGGATCGACCAGCGATTTGGCGCGCGCCTGGGCGCTGGACGCTGATGCGCCCGCGCCGGACGGCGCCGTGGTAACGGCGGACATGCAGACGAAGGGGCGCGGGCGGCGTGGCGCGTCCTGGCAGGCTACAGCCGGCGAGAACTTGCTGATGACAGTTGTGCTGCGCCCGAATTATCCCGTTTCCGGCGCGTGGCGTTTGGGATATGTGGCGGCGCTCGCCGTCGCGGACGCCCTTTCGGAACTGGGATTGTCGCCCGCGCTGAAGTGGCCTAACGATGTTCTTTTGAACGGGAACAAGACGTGCGGTGTTCTGGTTGAATCCGTATCCCTGCCGAATGGGGAGTGGGCCGCGATTCTTGGGATCGGCGTCAACGTCAATCAATCGGAGTTTCCGGACGCCGAGAATTATGTTTATCCGCCGACATCGCTGCGTTTGGCTTCCGGCCGCGTGTTTGCCATGGACGAAGTGCGCGAACGCGTCTGGGAATGGCTGGAGCGCTGGGAGGATATCCATCGAAGCGCCGGCGATTTCGATCCGATCGCGGTCGGATGGAGACGATACTTGGCGGTCGGAGCAAAGGTGCGGCGTGGCGGCGAGACGGCCGAGCTTCAGGAGATTGAGACGGACGGAGGGGCGCGGGTGCGCCGCTCGGACGGAACTTTTACTGTCTGGCGCACGGTAGACGGATAAGAGGGCTCTCATGGTGTATAATAACAAATGCTGTGAGAAGCTTATCGTTTCGCTGCGGCGTCAGTTTGCGGATGCGTACATGAGCATCTCGCCAAGGAAGTAAGAGATATGATAAGGTCTCGCTGGCTGAGCACCTTCACTGTGATCGGCGCGCTGCTGATCGTGCTGGGAATTGTCGGATTGGTCATGGGTACGAAGTTTGTTTACGACCCCGGCCAGGTCTCGGACGGCAATGAGCCATGGTATTATATTCTGGTCGGCGTATTGATGATCGTCAACGGAATCTTCTCTCCCGCGCCCGAGCCGTCGGAGAAGACCGACGATGCGCCCGTGGAGTACGGCGATAAGGCCGCAAAACGCGAGACGGCGCCGCCCGCGTAAATTGTTCAAGAGTAAGTAAATAGGGGATATTGGGACCAAATGGCATCTGAATCGATTCGATGCAGCGACTGCAACGCGCCCTTCCGGGCCGTGCCGCTCTGGCTGCTGAACGCAAAAGTAAATTTTTCCTGCACGTCCTGCCCGAAGCGGGGCGGACGGTCCACGGTCCGGTTTGAGCCGGCCATCGAGCCTGTCGTCACCGCGCGCAAAGCGGTCGATCTGGACGCCGATCCCGATTTGGAAGGGATCGATCTTGAGGAGATCGACGAAGATATCGATATGGATCTCGGCGACGATGACGCCGACGGCAAAGACGACAAAGACATCTAGTTCTGACAAAAAAAAGACGGGGGAGGCGAAATGCCTCCCCCGTCTTTTTTTGTCTGTTTTTATTCGCCGCCCATTCCGGGAGCCTGATATTCCGCGTTCGTCAGCCGCCATACAGGTGTGGGAAACACCAGCAGCTTGTGTCCGGTTTCGCGCTTCCAATGCAGGGTGACGTCCTGATCGGTAAGAACGCCGCCGCCCTGGCTGCTGACGGCGCGCAGGTGGCCGCGCGAGATTGCCGTGTCTC
>JAOQAA010000204.1 GCA_025963815.1 Capsulimonas sp. | reverse complement strand
AAGTAGATCGCCGGCTGATCGAAATCGATCTCGCCGAACTTCTGATAACTCCCCATCTTGCCGTAATCTCCGCCCGGATTCTTGTCCCCGGTCCAGAGGCTGCTCTCATTGAAGATAATTTTCTCGTCGGCGGCGCCGCCATAGAGCAATGCGCCCATTCGGCCATTGCCGATCGGCAGCGCCTCGTTCATTCCAGCGGCGGCGGGCTGCATGTACCAGAGCGTCAGCGGGGACGGCGCCTTGCTCTTCAGAGAGACGGCGCGCGCCGTTTGCAGCGAGCACAGGATCAGCAGCGCCAAAAGACTTGCAGGAAGCAAGCGGCCCCAGAAGGCGCGATTTCGGTTTGTATAAGTCATAGTTCCATGGCTCCCAATCAGAGCAAGGTGAGTATTTGTATTTTCGAGCGCGCCGGGCGAATTTAAGAATGCCCGGCGAATGAATTCGCGGCTAAAAGTACAGCCGTCTACCTGCGTGGACTTCGGAGCCTACGGCATTTTAAGAAGCGCCTACGGCGCAAGATCTGAACCCGCGCAGGCGGGTGACCGTACTTATAGGCGTGAATTCATTCGCCGGCCTCTTTCATGCGGCCGCCACACGCGAGAATCACGCGGTCACGGTCAAGCCGAGAGCCCGCTGGCGCAGGTGTTCGTCTTTGCGGCCGGAGATCCGCGCGACGACTTCGGCGCTGAGAAAACGCGGGGAACCGCAGGCGAGCGCATCGATCATGATCCTGGCCGCTTTATCCGCCATTCGGGTGATCGCAAGAACTTCGGCTGCGGAGCCGCCCACGGCGATCAGACCATGGTTTTGCAGATAGATTGTCTTGGGCGCAATACCATATTCGTTTCGATAGCAGGTCGCCGCATGATGAATGGCGCGCGCTAGGGCGAGGCCGGGGTCGACATACGGCACAAAACAGGGCGCGACGCCGCAAACGACAATGGCGTCGGGGAAGAGATAGCCTTGCTGAACGGCGCTCCAGCCGGCGTCGGAGCACACGAGGCTATTGATGCTGGCGACATGTGTGTGTCCGACAAACCGCGCGCCGAACGATCCGAGCAGATCGGCGTGGAACATCGTCTCCACACTGGGCATCCGCGCGCCGGGATCGATGCAGGCCTCTTTGAGCATTGCTTCCGTATCTTCGTCGCTGTAAACGTCGCCGGACGCGATGGCTGTGAGAAATGGTTCGATCCGCACGCGGACCAGCTGATCCGCTGTGAGATTGGAGAGCTGCGAACCGCTGGCTTTCACCAGGAATGTTTCGTCATCCACACGCGCGGAGGTATTGCCTTCGCCGAGAATGGACCACTCGTGCGCGGCGCTTCCGAGATCGTGAGACAGGGTTAAGAGCGTTTGTAAAAGTTCGGTCAATGACGTGTCTTGCATAGCGATAATATCCTAAACAACTAGTGATTTATTAACAATCAGATTTGCGGGTTGATGGTACGTACAGCACACCCGGCGATTGATGCGGTTTGATTCTTTAATGACGTAATCTGCTGCGCCAATAGCCGGCGGTTAAAAACCGCGCCTGCAAGAGCGCGGAAGTCCCCCGTTGGGGACTACATCATCCGAAACGACAGCGCCAAACCAAGCGCGAATTGTAGACGTTACCGGCAAGGACAATGTAGTCCACGCAGGTGGACTTCCGCGCTCTTGCAGGCGCGACTTCCAGTCGCCGGCCTCTGCGGCCTTTGGCGCCATTAATTTGGCAAAATACATCAATCGCCGGGTGTTTATTCGCCGGCTAAAGGCTCTGGGACGCGATGGCGACCTCGAGGCCTAAGTTACGCAGCTCCATAATAATCGCGGGGTCGAGGTCTTCGACGGTGACTACTGTTTTGATGTCGTTCAACGTGCCGAAACGCCGGAGGGAGCGTACGCCGAATTTGCTCTTGTTCACCAGCAGGTAGCTGTGATCGGAGATCGCCAGCATACGCTCTTTAATACTCGCCTGGGCTTCGTTCACGTCGCTCAGGCCAAACTCAAAATCAATCCCGGTACATGAGAGAAACAGGTGGTTGACATGGTAATCAGACAGCATCTGTTCGGCGCGCGACCCAATGAAGGAGAGCGACGCGGTGGCGAGCGTTCCGCCGGTGCAGACCACGCGGATATTCTTGCGTTCCCCCAGCACATTGCAAGCCTGAAGGCTGTTGGTCAAGACGGTCAGCGGGATATCGGGAATCAGATGCACGAGATGCAGCGCCGTCGAGCTGGCGTCCACCATCACCGTGTCTCCCTCTTCGATCCAGCCGACGGCCCGGCGCGCGATGGCGGCCTTTTCCGGCACGAAGCTTACGGCGCGCTCGATCGTCGTCGCCTCACGTCCCCCGTGCTGCGCCGCCATCGCGCCGCCGTGGCTGCGCACCAGCTTGCCCTCGGCCTCCAGCTTCTCCAAATCCCGGCGAATCGTCTCATCGGCGACCTGAAATTGCTGGGCCAATTGCGTAACGCGTACGCCGCGTTCCCGGTCTACGATCATCGCGATCTCTCGCTGGCGCTCTGCTGCTAACATATCACTCCTCTGCGCCCCCGAGCATCTCGGCCGGTCGAGCGCTGCACATGTTACTATAACAGGTCTTCACACAATTGTCAACATTACCCCACATTAGTTTTGGTTAAATGTGAGTTTTGTCAAAATATTGATTCTTTTTGAATCATATTCGGTCATATCTGGTGTATAATCCACATCATAGTCACAAAATATCACAACTGTCAACATTGTCAGGCACGTTCAGTGCGAAGGAGCATCGCAATCTTTATGTCCACACGGTCTTTTCAATTCGTTCATGATTTGTGGGATGACGCCCATGTCCGCAGCCTCTCTTCGGTAGACCGATTGATCTACCGCTCGAACCTTCTGGGCGCCGACGGGCGGATTACCAACACGGGTGGGGGCAACACCTCGTCAAAGGTGATGGAGAAGGATCCCATCACCGGGGGCGTCGTCGAGGTGCTGTGGGTGAAGGGTTCCGGCGGCGACCTGCGCACCAGCACGCGGGAGAACTTCTCATCGCTGTATGAAAGCAAGGTGCTCGCCTTGCAGCAGGTATACGAGGGGGCTGAGACGCGCGGCCCCAAAACAGACGCGGAAGATCAAATTGTGTCAATGTATGGCCATTGCGCATTTAACCTCAATAATCGCGCGCCATCCATCGACACGCCGCTGCATGCATTCGTCCCTAAGACGTTTATCGATCATATGCATCCCAATGCCGTCATCGCCGTGGCGGCCAGCCGTAACGCGGAGAAGCTGACGCGCGAGATCTATGGCGACGAGATCATTCACACGCCCTGGCAGCGGCCGGGGCTGGAATTGGGCATGCTCTTGCGGAGAATCCATCTCGATCATCCGGACGCCAAGGGCGTCGTACTCGGGCAGCATGGCCTGATCGATTGGGCCGATGACGACCAAGAGTGCTACCACGTCACACTCGATATCATCGAAAAGGCCGCGCGGTACATTGCGGATCACGATCGGGGAGACAAGACATTTGGAGGAGCGAAGTACGAGACTCTGGGGGCCGAGCAGCGCCAAGCCGTGTTCGCCCAGATCCTGCCGTGGCTGCGCGGGCAGGTTTCCCAGGCCAAACGTCTCGTCGCCACCATTCAGGACGACGACCAGATCCTGCGCTTCGTCAACAGCGTGGACGCGCGGCGCTTGGCCGATCTGGGCGGCAGCTGCCCCGACCACGTCCTGCGCACCAAGGTCAAACCGCTGTACGTCGCCTGGGATCCCCAGACGGAGGAT
>JAOQAA010000186.1 GCA_025963815.1 Capsulimonas sp. | reverse complement strand
AGGCTTAAATCTGCGCGCCTTGCGCGTTGAGACGCCGCCGCAGTTCGTTCGTGTCGATGTTTCTGGGAGTAATGTTCTGTGCGACGCTCATGGCCGCTGCGAGCCCGGCGGCTTCGCCGAAGGCGCGGCAGTTCTGCTGGATGCGCACGGCGGCCTGCGCGGCGAAGGTGGCGGACAGGCAGCGCCCAGCGACTAGTAAATTCTCCACACCCTGCGGCAGCAAGCAGCGATAGGGGATTTCGTGGTAATGCCCGGGGGGCAGATACTTCATGACCAGGCCCTTTTGGGACTTGGCGGTGTGAATATCGATCGGGTAGGAGTTGCGGGCGATGGCGTCGGGGAAGCGCGCCTCGGAGAGGAAATCGTCCTCGGTCAGCGTGTAATCGCCGACGATGCGCCGCGATTCGCGCACGCCGACCATCGGCGCAATCGTCCCGATATAGGCCCCCTCGAAGCCGCCGATATACTCTTTGAAGAACCGGGCGATGCGCCGGATCTTCTGGCGTCCGACGATCTGCGCTTGCGAAAGATCCCACGCCGAGGTCGCCGAAAGGCCAGTGATGCGCGGACAGTTAAACGCCAGCTCGCCGGGTCGTCCGAGTATGGAGAAAAATTGGAGATAGCCAAGGTCGTCTTCGGCCAGCACGCCGGCCTCAATCGCTTTGCCGATCAGTGGCTCAAGCGGCGTATTCTTTGCTTCACCCGCGCCGATCTCGAAGAGCGGGTCGCGCGAGTAACAGTTCATGCCAATTTCGTCGACCAAAAACGCCGCCGCGCCCTTTTGATCCACCCCCGCCATGGCGAAGCGCAGGGACATGGGCTGGTTATGGCCGTCCTCGGGATCGCCCGACACCGTCGGCGCTCCCGCGCGCAGCGCCACATCGGCGTCGCCGGTGCTGTCAATCGTCACCCGGGCTGTAATGACGCCGCGCCCGTCTTTATTTTCGACGATCACTCCGCGCAGCACGCCGTCTTCCACAATCGCGTCGCTGATGAAGGTGTGAAACAGCACGCGGACACCCGCCTCCGCCATCATGTCGTCCAGAACCAGGGCAAGCGTGATGGGGTTAAACCAGAGCAGATCGCCGGTGCGCTCGGTAGGGGGAGGATCGATTTTGGCGGCCCGGTGGATGATTTCGTCGTTGATCCCATGGGTCAGCGACTCTTCGAGCATCTTGTTGGGCATCATCGGCGTCACCCATCCCGCCGACTGCGTTCCTCCCAGCTGCCCGAGCTGCTCCACGATCAGCACCGACGCCCCCGCCCGCGCCGCCGCAATCGCCGCCACCACGCCGGCGGTACCGCCGCCGCAGACGAGGACTTCGGGAGAGGCGATGGTGGGGAGGTGGGTGTCGGTGGGCATATTTGTTCCTCTAATGCCCAAAGAGCCTGGTGAATAAATTCGCCAGGCTTCTTTGCGCAGTTGTTGTTAGGAGATTATACCCCTCTTACGAAATCGTCATCGTGACCGACGGCCGGTGCGGGGGCGGTGGGACAGTCTTGATGAACTCGCTCCAGAGGGCGTCCAGGTTCTTGCCCGTGATTTGTTCGAACATGGCGTCGTGGTAGTCGCCGGTCTTAAGGGCGCCGTCCAATCTCAAGATCAGGCTGCGGTCGTACTTGCCCTGCGCCCAGGCGATGAACGCGGCCGTGGTGCGATAGGCGTCGGTGTACTTGGCTTTGGTCGGATCGATGCGTGGACGCGGAACATCGGACTCGTAGCGCCAGAAGCGGATATAGTCGGCGATGCCTTCGACGAGCCAGCCCGGCTTGTCGCCCTTGTCGGGGTAGCCCTGGATCACGTGGGTCAGTTCGTGGATGACCATGCCGAAGTCGTCCGGATGGTCGGTAATCCACTGGGCGCTGATCGTGATGCCGTCGCCGTCCGTGTAGGCGGGCGCGTCGTTCTCATGCTTCAGGATCAGCTTGAGGGTTTTGGGCGCCTTCCAATGATCCGTGGCGAGAAACGGCGTGATGAGCGGGAACCACTCCGTCACGATCTTTTGTGCATTTTCGGCCCACGCTTTTGTCTCGGGCGCATCGGTCACATCGATCGTCACCACTGGGGGCGGGAGCATTTTTCCCAATGTGAAGGTCTGATGCGCCAGGAACGCCGGGGTGGGAGCATCGGGTGTTTTCGGCGTGGCGATCACGGCGGGGAGAGGGCTGGGGGCGGCGGGGCCGGTCAGCGGATTGCCCGCTTCGGCGCCCTTGAGCGCGTCGTACCGCGCCTTGAGGCTCTCGTCGCCGTTCGTCACCATCTCGTGGGAAAGGACGATTGTCTTCGCGAGGCGGACGAACCGGATGACCCGA
The DNA here is from genome assembly GCA_025963815.1 of Capsulimonas sp. Lineage (GTDB taxonomy): Bacteria > Armatimonadota > Armatimonadia > Armatimonadales > Capsulimonadaceae > Capsulimonas. Next base: position 8,085 of record JAOQAA010000186.1, on the reverse strand, counting down.
ACGTCCTTGGTTTCGAAGCTGGCGAGCATCGTGGTCGCGAAGGTCTTGTAAGCGTCGCCGACACGCCCATCACCTGTGAGTTTGAGCTGATCGGAAAGCGCCTCGATCGCCGCGTGCTGCCCGGGCGTCGCCCAGGCGATCACCTGCGAATAGGGCGTCTTGAAGATCGCGTCGTCCGAGATCTTGGCGTATCGCCGCAGGAAGACATCGGAGGTGCAGACGGGAGTGTCGATGGAATCGTCGTTGATGATCGTATAGGCGAACGCTTCATCCATGCCGACCTTGCCGTCATTGTTGTAATCGGCGCCGGTCGTGAGCTTTCCCAATCGATCCTCGCCGCTCAGGGCGGCAAAGAAGTAGCTGGTGAAGTCGCGATAATTTTTCTGGTTGATTTCCGTCGTACATCCGGCGGCGGGGCGCTGGGCGATGCTGGCGAAGAAGCCGCAGATGTTCCGGTCCGTCAGCGGCGCGACAGGGTCGCCGTTCTGGAAGATCAGGTTGCCGAAGCTTCCGGAGAAGCACTGCGCCATCACGACCGTGACGGGCGTTTTCGCGGGCAGCTTGCCGATCGACGAGGCGAGATTTTTGACCGTGAACTCGTTCTTATCCCACATGTCGAATTTGTTGTTGTCGACATCGCCGCTGTCGTTCGGGCTGCCGTGTCCCGTGAAGTAAAGCAGGGAGGGCTTATCCGCCGCCGTCTTCGCGGTGAGGTCCATGGCGCTCTCGACGCTTGCAGGAACGGTTGGCGCGTCCAGTGCGGGCAGCTTCGGCGCGCGCGTGACCTCGTTATGCCGCCTATTCTCGTACAGCACGGTCTCCGATTTCGGATTTCCGTCGGCGAATAGAATCCGCGTGTCGGCGCTGGGAGGCAGCAAGCTCCGCACGTATACGACATTGCTTTCGATGGCGACCTGATTGTGCTTGATATCCGGCCCGCCGCCGACGATCAGCGCGCTCAGCGGCGTATCGGGTCTGGGCGCATTCTTATCGGCCGCGAATGTCGCCTGACAGACGCCGGCGCTCGCCGCGAGCGCGAGAATCGTCACCAGAGAGACGTGGGAAGTAGACTTCATTGCGTGTGCTTTCTTGGATGTTGGGATGCGAAATCGTTGATGCGGCTTCGTTGCTGGGGCGGCGTTGACCCATATCAAGCACGAAAATGAAGTGTCGTTATCCCCGTGCGACCGAGACGGCGGCCGCTGGGGCGGCCGTCTGCATGCGCTTTTGAAACTCGGCCACGCTCAGGCGCCCAGTGATGCGCAGGCTCTTGATCTCTTTGCCGCTGGGGTCCAGAAAGACGATGGTGGGCAGGCTTGCAAAGCCGTACTGCTTTTGCAGCGCGACATTGGCGGGATCGTTCCACTTCGTCAGATCGGCGCGCAGAGTGGTGAAGTTTCGTCCCAGGGCGGGCGCGACGTCGGGGTGCTCGAAAACGTCGTGTTCGATCTCCTTGCAGTTGACACACCATGCGGCTGTGAAGTCCACGATGGTCGGCTTGCCCGCCTGCGTAGCGGCCGCCGCCGACTCGGGAGTGTACGGCGCCCACGCCGGAGCGGCGGCGACGGTGGGAGCTGTCGCGGAGGGCGCGGCGATCGCCATGCGCGACCTTGAGAGGAACTGGGTGAATGCGCCCGTGTCGATGATCGTGCCGGCGGTCTTGTCGATCACGTTCCCTGTCTGCGGGTCGACAACGCCGTAGAGGGGCAGCGCGACATCGCCGAACTTCGTCAGCTGAAGCTTTTGGTTGGCGGCGTCGCCGGGGCGATCCGTGTAGAGTTGGACGCGGACGTACTTGCCGAGCTCCTCACGGACGTCAGCGAGCGGGAATACGTTCTTCTCATTCTGGCGGCAGTTCGTGCAGGTGACGCCCGTGAAGTCGATGAAGAGCGGCTTGCCCTCGGCTTTAGCCTGGGCGAGCGCGCCATCGTAATTCGTCAGCCAGGTCAGACCATCCTCGGAGGCGCCTCCGCCCTTCACACCATAGCCCGACGGTGGCAGGAAGGCGCTGAAGAGCGCGACGGGACGGCCTGCGAGACCTTTGAAGCAGTAGCCTGCCAGTACCAGGAAGAGCAGAGCGAACGCGCCGCGCGCCAGCGGGACTTTGGCGCCGTGCGGCTCGGTCTCGGCGACGATGCCGAAGCGCAGGGTTCCCCAGAGATACAAAGCGGCGCAGAAGAAGATCAGCGACCACGCGGCCAGCAGGACCGGTTCGGTCAGCAGCTTCCACTGCCATACTTGATCGGCGTTGGAAAGAAACTTCAGGGCGGCGGCGAGCTCGACGAAACCAAGCGTCGCTTTGACGCGCGCCAGCCACACGCCGCTCTTGGGGATCTTGCCGATCCACTGCGGGAAGGCGGCAAAGATCAAGAAGGGCGACACAAAGGCAAAGGCGAAGACCAGCATCCCGAGCAGCGGACGGAAGCGCTCGCCGCCCGCCGCCGCCACCAGCAGCGTACCTAGAAATGGCGCCGTGCAGGTGAACGACGCCAGAACAAATGTGATCCCGAGCAGCGCAAGGCCCGTGACTCCGCCGTGTTTGCGCGCCGTATTTTGCATCGCGCCGAGGTTCGCGGGAAGCGTTAGCTGGATCGTCTCAAAGAACGACAGGGCGAATACCACGAAGACGACGAAGATCCCGAGGTTGACCCAGGGGTTCGCGGCGATCTTGTTGATACCCGTGGCGCCGACTGTCGCCGTCACGATTGCCCCGAGCGCGACATACAGCGCGACGATCCCCAGCGCATAGCCCGACGACAGTCGAACCAGCTTTCCCTTGTCGCCATCGGCCTGCTTGACGAAGTTTGTCAGCGTGATGGGGATCAGTGGGAAGACGCAGGGAGTGATCAGGGCGAGCAGGCCCGCGCCGAGCGCGGCCAATAGAAACAGTCCCAGCCCGGTGCTGGGCGCTTTCGCCGCCGTCGCCGCAGCGGCGATGGCGGGCGGGGCGGCGATGACCTTCGCTGTCGCGAACTCTGGACGGACGGTTCCGGCGGCCACCGTCAGTGTGACGGGCAGGGTGACGTCGGTGGGTGGGAGGCAGACTTTGTCGTTGCACGTTTGGTAGTGCAGGGTCACCGAGGGAGACGCAATCGGATCGCTTCCGACGCGAAATTGGCGCTGGAAGGTCGCGGCGTTCGCATGGTAGCCGACCTCGCGCCCGAAGTTCGCATCGAACTTACGGATCACGGTGTCCTCGGTGGTCGGGCCGGCGCTTACCGATCCCGTCAGCGAGAGAATGTTCGTGACGGCCGGCCCATTGACGGCCGGAGTCACGGAGTACACGTGCCAGCCCGGATCCACGGCCGCCTTGACTGTCACCGTCGCCACTTCGCCGGCATGGACCGGCGAAGGGCTGACCGTGGCGGTGAAGTGGATCGGCGTCGGCGTGCCGGCGCGCGCGCCGGGCGCGAGCGTTACGGCGAAGGCCGACAGCAGGGCGAAGATCAGGGCGAGGGGCGTACGTTTCATTTCACGGTTACCGATGCGGACACGGGCGCGCTGTCCGGCGGGAAGCAGCTGGAGTCGTTACAGCCCTGGAAGCCAAGCGTTCCCTTCAGAACCACCTTGCCGGGCTTCGCGGTCGGCGCGATGGTGTAGGGGATCAGGATCACGGCCTTGCCCTGGTAAACCAGCATCGGCTTCTTCTCATAGCTGACGGTGATCGACTTGGTTGCCGGATACTTCGGCGCGCCGAACTTCACGCCGGGCGTGTTCTCCGCCGTGAAGACCGTGGGGATCAGGTCTGGGTCATTGGGCTTGTTGGCGTTGATATGGAAGCCGGGAGCGACGTTGACGGTGATCGCCAGCACGCCTTTGCCGCCATGCTTGACGGCGGCGGGCTTTGCCGTCGTGCTCACCTTCGCCACATTCGCGCCGGGCATCTGGGCCAGCGCAGGGATGGCGGCGGTGATTAGCAGGGCCGCGGCGGCCGCAAAAGATCGTCGGATCATGAAAGATTACCTCTAAAGCAGATGTTCTGAAAGCGTTACCGAATTAGACATTTATACGCAATGGAAAGTTCCAATGTTACGGCGCTGCGGCTTAATTAAGATTATGGGCGGCTCGGGGCGGCAAACTCAGTGTACCTTTTTTGAGCGCACTCGAAATCGTCAAAATCACGGTTAAGATCAAACGGCGGCAAGGACGGCGTGCGAAGCCGGGAGGATGTGGGCGTCCTCTCCCATGGCGTAGGACACCAGAGCGCGGGCGTGCAGAGTTGTGGTGTCGTAGAGCGGCAGCGGCGAATCATCCTGGCTCAATAAGAGCATTAACTCCGTACAGCCCAAAATAATTCCCTGCGCGCCGCGTTTGGCCATTTCGGAGATAATTTCGGTCATCCGGACACGGTTGGCGGGGCTGACAATGCCCTGGCAGAGTTCGCCAAAAATGATCTCGTGGACCACGCCGTACATTTCTTCCTGCGGGGTGAGCACTTTGAGGCCCCACTCGCGGGCGAGATGGGCTCGAAAGAACTCCTGCTCCATGGTGTAACGGGTGCCCAGCAGGCCGATGGTGTGCAGTCCATCGGCTTCAATTGCTTCGCCGATGACGTCGCGGATGTCGATCAGCGGGATATTCACCGCCGCCTGTACTTCGGCGGCGACTTTGTGCATCGTGTTGGTGCAGATCGCCAGACAGCCCGCGCCGGCGCGCTCCAGAGACTGCGCGGCGGCGGCCAGCTTGCCGGCCATCGCGTCCCAGTCGCCCTGCTGCTGCAGAGAAACGATTTCCGCGAAATCACAAGAGTGCATGACGATCTCGGCGGAGTGCAGTCCGCCCATCTTTTCGCGCACAGCTTGGTTGATCTGCTGATAGTAAATCGCAGTGCTTTCCCAGCTCATTCCGCCGATCAGTCCAATGGCTTTCATGGAGTGCTATCTTCCTCGGTTTGAGAACCGCCGGCCGCCAGGGTGAAGGCGCGCTCGGCGAAATTTACGGTATAGGGAACCGACATCTGCTCGGACGCATCGCTCAGTTCCAGACCGACGATCCGCCCGTTCTGGTCGTAGTCCAGAATCAATCCGGAGCGGTGGGCCTCGCTTTCCTGGATCGGAGCGTTGCAGAACAAGATCCGCAGCTTGTCCTCGTCGGGATTATAAGTCACTTTCATCTTACGTTCGACTTCCCCTGTCCGTAATGAGAACGCAATGGACATCAGTATGCCGGGCGATTCTCAAATAAGTCCAAAATCACTCTTGCGCAACTCTTCAACGGGAATGCATTATTGGGCAGAGGCGCCTTTGACCGGTTCCGCCACGGTCACTCCCGCCGATTTCAGCGCGTCTTCCAGAGAGTGAGAGCCCTCGGAGTAGCCGACCGTGGTCGCGGCGACTTTTCCGTCCTTGTCAATGATGTACTGGGTGGGAATGCCCGAGACTTTGTACAGGCTCCCCGAAACGCTCTTCTCGCCGCGTCCCGCAGGATCGTACGCGGTCGGGAACGAGTAGGCGTCTTTCTTCGCGGCCACCCACTTATCGTATTCGGGCTTAGTGTCCCAAACACAAAGCGCCAGAACGACGACGTCTTTGTCCTTGACCTGCTGATAGACGGAATTTAAGTGGGGCATGCTGGCCTGGCAAGGACCGCACCAGGTCGCCCAGAAGTCCAGAATGACCGTTTTGCCCTTGTAATCTGAGAGCTTGACTTCCTTGCCGTCGGGCGCGATCGCGGTAAAATCGGGCGCGGGCGTTCCTAAGGCCAGCAGCTTTGGCTCGACGTGCTCCGTGATCCCGGCCGGGGGCGACCACGCAAATTGCTTGGCGGCGATCGGCTTGTTGAGCGTCCAGGTCAGGAAATCCGTCCGGTCTTCCTCGCGGGTCTTTCCGTCCGCGATGACAAACGTGGAGCGTCGGCGCGGCAGACCGGTCTTGGCGTCGATCCAGAGCTTGTGAAGCTCCGTGATCGAGGGGCGTCCGCCGAAGGATCGCGGCGGGTAGGTGTCCGTGCGCAGCACCATGGCGCGACCGTCCAGCGTGTCGCTGCTGACTGTCCGTGTGATTTCCGGCGACACTGGAGCGGCGTCAGGATTGAAAACCACTCCGAGGCTCGCCATACTGCTGATCTCGGACGCCGGCGCTTCCCCCGTCTTGGGCGGATCAATCGCGCTGTAAGTCTTCTGGAAGCCGTTCACTTCATGCGCGATTTTGCCGTCGGAGATCAGCGCCGACGGAAGCTCGCCCTTACGCATCATGGGAACCAGCGTGGTGTGAAACGACGACGGTTTCGCGATATCCGTCGTGATTTTGTAAGCCGTGACCATCTTATCCTCGCCCGCCGAAATGGACCACGTTTCCTCGACGTGGATCGTCTTCGCGGTGGTGAGAGGAGAGACGGGCGCGGCCTGCGCGGGAAGCGCGACGCTCAGTGCGACGAACGCCGCGAAGGCGGCGCACGACGCGTGTCGGGGTGTTGGCGTAATCATGGGACTGGATCTTTCTTAACGGTAAGACGGGAGCCGACGCATAAAGCTGGCTCCCGTGGACAGTTCCGAGATCTCGGCTAGAGTATTCCGCAATATTCAGGCGCTATTTCTTGGTGAAGTCGAAATAGTAGTCAGGGTACTTGTTGAGCGATGCGGGAGGCATCAGGTCACCCACACTATTCGACTGAAATGTGGCGGGCGTTGTGTGGAACTCATGCTCTACTGTCGGGAAAACGGGTCTTGTGGCTTTGACATGACCGTCAAACCAGAGTACATTCCCGAAACCGTTATGCCGCCCATGGAAATCCGGAAAATTGTCCGATGGACGCGCCAGTTGATTGTCGCGCTGGATCACGTTGTTGCTGAATGAGGCGCAGTCTCCCATAAGAACCGTATCGGCCGGGGTATCCACCTGAGCCAGGTTAAGCGGCGCATACGAGGAAGTCAGCGGATACGGCACAGAGGGAATACCAGAATTGATGCCGTAAGCGACCAGAACTTCGCTCGTTTTCGGCAGGCCGGCGGCGCTCAAGCAATCCTGGATCTGGACATTCTTCATATACGGCTGCAGCAGACCGTCTTTCTGATCGGTGACGCCGCCTTTCGCATAATTGATGGAATGGTCCCAGGAGTAAACCGTCGCCGCGGCGGCGTCATATCTCTGTGAAGGAAATAAGGCTTCATCGTAATCCTGAACATACATCAACGTGGCGATGCCGATCTGCTTCAGATTGCTCTGGCATGTGGCTTGCCGTGCTTTTTCGCGGGCCTTAGCGAAGACTGGGAACAGGATCGCGGCGAGAATCGCGATGATGGCTATGACGACGAGGAGCTCGATCAGAGTAAAACCCGACCGCTGGGATCGGAAAGAAGGGCGGGTGACGGTGTTCATAAAAGTTTCCTTTGCGCTAACGTGTTTCACGAAACAGACGGACAGGGCGTTGGGCCTCCTGTTGTCTGGTCAGCCGGACGCGAGTTTTACTATTTTGTCCGTAGTTAAACTCGCCTTTAATGAGTCTGCCGCGTCCTTGCGGGGTGGCGTTTTGTCGGCTCCATTGCCAACCGCTTGATGAGCGTGATAGGTATATTATACGGTCCGACTCCCAAAAGACTCCCAAATCATTGAGAATATCTCCTAAATTTGCAGATTCATAGCATTTTTAGGTGGTTTTTTTCGAAAACCAAAAGTATGAATGGCGATCGAGACTAATTAGCGCCAAACTATTGACCCGACGATCGACAGAATGTTATTCTAAGCTAGGTTGAACAAATATATAGTAAATAAAATTTCTGTTTGGGAGTATTTTAAGATTAATTTGAGAGTAGCTAAACATACTTTTTTGTCTTCGTCGCCATGAGACCACTTGAATTGAAAAGCGGCACGGATTTGAGAAGGACTGGAAGGAGGCTAAGCAATAAAATATATAGGTTAGAAAGCACATCAATGTAATTCCATTTTGACGTTTTGTGGTCGTCTGCTAAAAAGGATTATTAGGTCATGAATCGAACACTCTCTCCTAAAGTATTGAAAATTGCCTCTGCTGCGCTCAGTATTAGCTTGTCTGGTGTGACTGCCCATGCTGAGCAGCCGGTCCCGTCAAGCGCCAGTCCCGCTATGGGATTGGATACAGGATCTGGTTTAACGACTATCCATTCCGGCT
>JAOQAA010000180.1 GCA_025963815.1 Capsulimonas sp. | reverse complement strand
CTGCTGGAACGCCGCCGCCGAACGGATCTATGGATACCAGGCCCAGGAAGCAATTGGAATGGGCTTGGACGCACTGCTGGATGCTGGCGACCTTCCCACACAACGGATCTTCGAACGCGCCGAACATGGCGCAAAGAGCGAAGGAGTGGAAGGGATTCACAAACGTGCGAATGGGTCGCACATTGACGTCGTAATGAACGCCGGGCCCATCCTGGGCGAACGAGACGCGGTCACGGGAATTATCCTGTTCGTCTGGGACGCCACGGAATCCCGTGTGGCGGCACAGCGCCTTGCGGCGCTGGAGGCGTTCGAAGAAGACAAAGGGGTCGTGCTGGAGACGGCGAGCCGCGTGGCGCTGGACATTCTGGCGAGCCGCACGGGAGTGGAGGCGCTGCGCCACATCGCGAACGCAGCGCGCACGCTGGCGCGCGCGCAATATGCGGCCCTGGGAGTCGCGCGTCCTGACGGCCAGGGATTGCTGGAGTTCGTGACGGTGGGGCTGACCGCCGAGGAAGAAGCGGCAATCGGACCGCGCCCGCACGGCGCGGGGATACTCGGGCTTCTGCTGAGGCGTTCCGAGCCGCTGCGCATGGATGTCCTCGCGGACCACCCGAATACACATGGTTTCCCGCCGAACCATCCCCCAATGGACAGTTTTCTCGGTGTCCCGATCCGGCAAGGCGAAACGATCCTGGGAAGTCTCTATTTGACGAACAAACAAGGCGAGGAGCGGTTCTCCGAAGCCGATGAGATTGCCGTGCAGGCCCTGGGCGCGCACGCCGCGGTGGCGATCCACAATTTGCAAATGCTGTCCCGGCAGCGAGCGCTGGTCAGCGGCCTCATCAACGCGCAGGAAGAAGAACGCCGCGCCGTCGCTTACGATCTGCATGACGGCCTCACGCAGTTCGTGATGGCCTCGCACATGCACATGGAGGCGTTCAAGATCGCCTACCATAAAGGCAACGCTGAGCGCGCCATGCGCGAAATGGACAAAGGTCTGCGTTATCTCGGCGACGCCGTGATCGAGTCCCGCCGCCTGGTGAACGGCCTGCGCTCACTCGCTCTGGACGATCTGGGCCTCGCCGGCGCATTAGAGCAGCTATTCGCCGAAGAAAAGACGCGGGCTGGCTGGACCGAAGCCGAGTTTCTGCACAATATCGCCGACGAACGCTTCGACAAAACGCTGGAAACCGCCGTGTATCGAGTGGCGCAGGAAGCGCTCACCAATATCCGCAAGCACGCCGGCGCAGGTCGAGTGCGCCTCATGCTGCTCAGTGAGCCGGCCGCGCTCGACGACTTTATGCAGCTCGCCCTAGATGTCCGTGACTGGGGCGGCGGGTTCGAGCCGGACCAGCGTATCGACGATTACGCGCACGTCGGCCTGCAGGGCATGGAGGAGAGGGCGCGATTGATGGGCGGCTCGTTCGCCGTGCACAGCCGTTCCGGAGAAGGAACGCAGATCCACGCCGTGTTCCCGGTCATTCGCTGACCTCGAAAAGAAGAACCACTATGACAGAAGAAGAAACAACGGCGCCAGTTCCGATCGTTCTGGTCGATGACCACGGAATTTGGCGCGACGGCGTCAAGAGCCTATTGGAAGACACGGAATTTCAGGTCATCGGCGAAGCTGCATCTGGTAAAGAAGCGATGGCGCTGCTGAAAACCGTGCGGCCACGCATGATCCTGCTCGATATCCGCATGGCGGGCGGCGACGGCCTGGACACACTCCAGGCCATCAAGTCTCGGCATCCCGAAATCAGCGTGGTCATGCTGACCACCTACGACAACCCCACCTACATGGCGCGCGCCGTCGCCGGCGGCGCCTCGGGATATCTGCTCAAAGGCGTAGGCGCGGAGGAACTTTTAGAATCCCTGCGCACGGTGGCGAACGGCGACGCTCTTCTCTGCGCGAAAGACCTCACCCGGATGCTGCGCGGGGTCAACCCCGAAGGCGCCGGCGACACCGACCTGATCAAGCCCCTCAGCACACGTGAACTGGAAGTCCTGCGGCTCCTCGCCACCGGCCTGAACAACCGCGATATCGCCCACACCCTCTTCGTCTCCGAAGGCACGGTCAAAACCCACGTCGAACACATCATCGGCAAACTCGGCGTCTCTGACCGCGTTCAGGCCGTGGTCTGGGCGGCCCGGCATGGCGTGATTTCTCTGGAGACCGAGAGGACATAAACGATCAAATTTCGTTTCTCAAAAATAAAGTGCTAATCTTTTGCCACAACTATTGACTCTCCCCTCCCTCAATGTGCTAATCTTTTGGCATAGTTTTGTCTTGGAGTGATGCGATGCCAAAAATGATCGGTCAAGGTCTCAGTCGTCGTGAGCGGGAGATTTTGAATGCGCTGTACGAGCGCAACCCCATGTCTGTCTCCGAAGTGCGCGCGGCGCTGCCGGAGCCGCCCACATATTCGGCGGTCCGGTCGCTGCTGCGCATTCTTGAAGACAAAGGGCATGTGCGCCATACGGAAGACGGCAAGCGTTTTTTGTATCTTCCCACCACAGCCCCGCAAACAGCAGCCCGGGCGGCGCTGCGCCAGGTGGTGCAGACGTTCTTTTCGGGAAGCTTGGAAAGCGCCGTCAAGACGTTTCTGTCCGACGGCGACACGGATATCTCCGACGCCGAGCTGGACCGACTGTCCCAGTTAATCGCAAAGGCGCGCTCGGAGGAAGGAGAAGCGAAAAATGTTTAATAGTGTTTACATGGCTCTAGGCACAATTAATTTTCACCTCGTCAAAATGATGTGGGTTTGGTACAGTTATAACTCCTGGGGCGCCCTCGCAAAGTCGTGTCTCATCGCGCTGGTCGCCCTGGTCTTCGTCCATTCCATGCGTAAACGCGCTTCCGCCGCCACGCGGCATCTGATTCTCACGAGCGCCACGATCGCAATCCTTATCCTCCCACTTCTCTCGGCTCTGCCGTCTTGGGAGCTGGCTCAGATCAAGCCAATCAGGCCGCCGCAGGTTCTTCGCATTCCTATCGGAACGCCTGTAAAACTCGTTATCACCTACGATAAAACCGGCATGCGGCAAGTTTCTCAAACATTTTCCAGGCCGACACCCAGCGAATGGAGAAGTCACTCCAATTTCGAAAACGTTGAGACATCGTTTGCAAATGGGCAGAGGCAGGATACGGTGTATTCGAGCGCGTACATTCCCCCCATCGGGATCGCATTTTCGATCGCTCAAATCGCATCGATCGTGCTGATCGTCCGCATGGCGCTGATGCTGATCGGCCTTACGCGCCTCGCCGGCCGCTCTCAGCCGGCGGACGCGTCCATGCGTGAATATTTGCCCAAAGGAATGGGGCGCGTTCGCATCCGTTTTGGAGGCGAAACGCCTATGACGTGGGGGTGGCTGCGGCCGATCCTGCTGCTTCCTGAGGAGGCCGCGCAATGGCCCACCGAGCGGCTGCGCGCCGTAATCCAGCATGAATGCGCTCATATCGCGCGCTTCGACTGGCTCACGCAAACGCTCACGCAGTTTCTCTGCGCCATGTGCTGCATCAATCCGTTAATTTGGGTGCTGGCGCGTAAGATGCGACAGGAAGCTGAACTTGCCTGCGACGACGCCGTGCTGCTGGCTGGAATGCCGGCTCCGGATTACGCATCGCATTTGCTCGATGTCGCGCGGCTGTTAAAAATCGCCAAACGAAAGCCGGCGGGAGTGGTCGCCATGGCGTCGCGCTCGGAAGTCGGCTCTCGCCTCGCCGCAATTCTAGACAGAAGCCGTCCGCGTGAGCTTGCCGACGCCCCGGCTCGCCTGGACAACCTGTGCGCCGCCGTAATTATTCTGCTGGCGCTGGGAACCTGCAATCTCCGTGTCGTGAGATCGCAGCCGTTTCTGAATTCCGCTGCGGGCGCAGCCGCCGGAAAGCAAGCTCAGACGCCAGCCGTGGTTCGAGGTTATCGCATCTTGATGACGTCCGATCCGACGCTGTTCGATATTGATTACGGCAAGCCAATGGATCCGCCAATCAGATCAATCACTCGCCATAGCCAAATCGAGAGGAATGGTCTGCACACGTTTTTTGTGGAGATTCCGACCCAGGAACTCATACCCAATGGCAGTTATCGGCTCGCTGCAATCGGCAAGGACGGCAAAGAAATGCCTGTAAAATTCGGCGGGGGGAAATTCCCGACTTCATCAATGAGCGATTTCGTGAAAAACAAGTATTCGCTGTTTGTCTTTGTCGCTTTGAAGAAGGATTTGCCTTTGAAGAAAGTCCAGGAATTGCGATTTGAAACGCCAGATTCCAGTTCACGGCAAATCCACTGAACGGGAAACGATATCAGCCCACGGCCAGCCTCTGACTGATGTCTTCGTGGCCGCGGACGGCGTTGCGGCCGGCGTTCTTCGCAGCGTAGAGGGCGAGGTCGGCGCGCTTGACGATGTCTGTGGAGGAACGGGCGTCCTGCGGGAATGTCGCGAAGCCGAGGCTGACGGTGACGTGGACGGTGGACTGCGTTTCCTGCGTGGTCCCGTCCTTGGCTTCGCCTTCCTGAACCAGCGTGAAGCGCGTTTCAGCGACGCTTTTGCGGATACGTTCGGCGATTAATCTCGCTTCTTCTTTTCCCGTTTCCGGGCACAGCACCACGAACTCTTCACCGCCATAGCGAGCCGGGCGGTCCGCGCCGCGCAGGCAGTTCTGAAGGACAACGGCGAGCTGGGCCAGCAAGGCGTCGCCCGCCGGATGGCCGTAGGTATCGTTGAAGTGCTTGAAATGGTCGATGTCCAGGAGGATCACGGACAGCCGGTGGTTGTACCGTTCGGCGCGGTTCATCTCACTGACCAGGTTCTGCTCGAACTGGCGATAGTTGTCGAGGCCCGTCTTGGCGTCGCGGAAGGCGAGGAACTGGAACCCTTGCTGAAGCAGAGCCCGCTGCAATGGGAACGACGCGCGGCCGACGAGCTGCTCCAGGCGACGCAGCCCTTCCCCATCCATTCCCTGCGGCAGGTCATACCCAACATAAAGCATGCCGAGCAATCCTTCCAAACAGGTCAGGGGAACGCAGGCGAAGGAACGCGCTCGCTGATCGAGCGTATACAAAGGCGGCGGCGGAGTGTCGGAAACACGGATCGCCTGAGGAGCGTAAAATGCAGGCGCAATCGCACCCGGCGCCGCATTGTCGTCGAGCGCCCAGCGCTCGGCGCGGGCGTCGGCGAGACGGATCGATGGAGCCAGCGGCGCACGGTCGCTCGGACCGCTCGCGGCGCGCAGCTCCAGGATGTCGCCCCCATCGGCCTTGAGATACACGGCGCAGACCTGGCAGCGGGTGATTTCCTGGACGTTGAGCAGGATGAGGTTTAGCGTCATGTCGAGATCGAACGCCGCATCCATCATCTGGGACATATCGAGCAGGGTCTTCATTTCACGCGAGCGAGTGCTGAGCCGCAGATAGCGGTCTTCCATCCTGCGGTGCAGCAGGGCGGCGAAGACCGCGACTGCGGGGAAGCTGAGCGCCATGCCGGCGACGAGCATTCCCGCCCCCTGAGTTTGCGGGATCTGAAAGTGTGCGGCCGCGAGATAGACGACAGAGACGAAAAGCCCCACGAGGAGACCAAGGCGAGCGCGGGTGCGCATCGCGACCATCAGGATCGGCAGGTGAAGCAGAAAGATCAAGGGGGAGCGCGCGCCGCCGGTCACGACGACCAGGACAAGCAGCGCCAGCAAGATCCACAATTTATTGATGCGCATTGATTTCATTCCGGATCGACGCCCGCGAGCGCCGATCCGAAACGATTTCAGATCACGCCGCCAGCCCGAAAGCCTCCAGCCAAGATTGAGCGCGGACGAGCTGCGCCTCGACGGCCCCTCGTCCCGTGCCGCCGTAAGCGGCGCGGGCGTCGGCGCTCCCGCGCGGACTGATCAGTGCGGCCGCATCCACCCCCTGGAACAGAGGCGACGCTTCCACGAGATCGGCGGCGCTGAGATCTTCCAGGGCGCGGCCTTCGGCCACGCAGCGTCCGACGATCTTTCCAACCACTTCGTGCGCCTGCCGGAACGGCAACTCCTGACGCACCAGATAATCCGCCAAATCGGTCGCGGTGGAGAAATCGCCGCGCAGAGCGCCCGCCATGCGGTCGGTCTTGAACGTGATATTCCCCAGCAACGTATGGAGCACGGCCAGCGAGATCGACGCCGTATCCAGCGCATCGAACAACGGCTCCTTGTCCTCCTGCATGTCTTTATTGTAGGCCAGCGGGAGGGACTTCATGATCGTCAGCAGCGCGGTCAGGTCTCCGTAGACACGGCCCGTCTTGCCGCGCAGCAGTTCCGCTACGTCGGGATTCTTTTTCTGCGGCATGATGCTGCTGCCCGTGGTGACGTTGTCTCCCATCTCCACGTAACCGAACTCCGGCGAGCTCCATAAGATCAGCTCTTCACTGAGCCGCGACAGATGCATCATGAGGATCGAAACGGCGCTGACGGTTTCAATGGCGAAGTCCCGATCCGAAACCGCGTCCAGGCTGTTCTCGATCACACTGGAGAAGCCCAGCTCCTCCGCCACAAAATGGCGATCAATGGGAAAAGTCGTTCCCGCAAGCGCTCCCGCGCCCAGCGGCAATCGGTCCGTCCGCTTGAGCGAATCGGCTAGCCTCTCCCGGTCCCGGGAGAGCATCCAAAAATAAGCCAGCAGATGGTGCGCCAAGCGCACCGGCTGCGCGTGCTGCAAATGCGTCACACCCGGCAGCAGAGTGTCCAGATGCTGCGACGCCAATTCGACCAATCGGCTCTGCACGCGCTCCGCTTTTTCGTCCAGATCGGCGATAGCATCCTTCACATAGAGACGGATATCCGTGGCGATCTGATCGTTGCGGGACCGCGCGGTATGGAGCTTCCCCGCCACCGGTCCAAGCCGCTGCGTGAGCAGCGTCTCGACCGCCATATGAACATCCTCTGCTCCCAGATCCAGCGCGACGGCGTCGCTTCCCAGATCCGCCGCCAGCGTCTCCAATCCTTCGACAATTGTCTGAGCGTCTTCTATGGGGATTATTCCGCACTTCCCCAGCATTTTCACATGCGCTAAGCTGCCCTCGATATCGTAAGGCCAAAGACGCTTATCGAAGGACAGGCTCGCGTTGAACTGATGCACCAACGCATCGGTTTCCTGACTAAAGCGCCCGGCCCAAAGCTTCGGGGCGTTCTTGACTGCGTTATCCGTCATGAATTGTTTCCTATTATGTGTACTATTTTATCGAATCGATATTTTCAGGGGTGGCTTATGGAACAAATATTTGCCGCGCAAAAGCGCGCACAGCGTCCGTGAACGCTTCGGGGGCATCCAGGTTGGCGATGTGTCCGCCGGGGACCGTCACCACGCGCGCATTTCGAGCGGCGCGAACGTAGACGCCCTCGGCGCTGCGATGAACCCAGTCGCGAGATCCGTTTAAGATCAGCGTGGGACCGTCATAACGGCTTAAAGATGCGGCGAAGTCACGGCCGGTCAGTGACAATACGGCGCGGGCGGCCGATTCCCAGTGGCATCCCGCCGAGACGATCGGTTCGGCGAACTCGGACGGCAGGCGGCCGCGCACCCAGGTTTGAAAGCGACGGGTCAATTGCGGCTCATGGTGGCGGAACGTCCAGGCTTCGCCGCGCAAGACGAGCGCGCAGACTTTGCCCTGGGCGTCAAAAGTGCTTCCCGAGACGATCAGGCCCGCGATCCGCTGAGTATC
>JAOQAA010000039.1 GCA_025963815.1 Capsulimonas sp. | reverse complement strand
CGACACAGCCTCGTAATGGGAGTGTTTTTGTTGAGAAAATCGTATTTGACTTATAGTCAATCGGGGCTTCAGGTAGAACATAAGCAGGAGTTTTATTTTGTAGCGAACGCGATAGGTCATCATCCTGATCAATTTTAAAATCTAAAGCTACGTTGCTAACTTCTGTAACTGGCAGATTCAAGTCAGAGACGTGTACCCATCCCATTCCTTGCCCCAAATTAACTGAGGTTTGCCCAGCATACGCGCGTTCAGAGGCCATGCGAAATTGAAATAACTTAGCACTTATCGCATCGCACTGCGCAAGAAGGACTGCTTCTGCGCGCGCAGCTACTTTGGCTGCGCCATATTCAGGTAATCCCATGTGAGAAAGAATAAGATGCTCAATTGCCAGACGCAATCCTCTTGGGAAATTTGGAATTAACTCACTTGCGGCGCGAACGCGGTATGCCCCAGAAACAACGTGTCCAACAAGAGCACCTTCATCAGTATATTCGCCCATTCGAAATGTGTGATCCATCTCGTCGATCTTACCGATGTCGTGGAGTAGCGCAGCCGTGATTAATACATCACGTGATAAATTTGGCAACACGTTGCATGCGGCGTCACAGAGTTCTGCTACTTCTACTGAATGCTCAAGGAGGCCGCCAGGATACGCATGATGATGGCTGGTCGCGGCGACAGCCTTGTAAAAAGATTTTTGAACTCCCTTAGTGTCTAAGATGACTTGACGAAGCAATGCTCGGCAATTTGGATCCTTGATCCGGGATATGAGATTTTTAAAGCGTTGCTCATGCTCCTTGGCTTCGGGTGGCAACTTAGGAACAAGATGAGATCCATCGAAATTTTCTTCAACATATTCCCATTCTCGCACCGTTACTTGCCCTGAGTATTCTCCTGTTTGAACGCTTCCAAAGACACGAGCAATGCCGGCTTGATTTAGTTTCTCGGCTATATCGACGCCGGCATCCCACATGACAGCCTGACGACGCCCTTTACCATCAGCCAAAACAAACCGAAGTGAGTCTTTGCCACTGCTGGTGGGCTTGTACTGAACACTCATTACTCGGTATGCCCAACCGCTAATTTGTTGTCCCGGTTTGAGGTCGTCAAGAGCAGGTTCTGTCATGGTGGCTTTTAATTCCATTTAAATCCCGACTGCTATAGAGCAGTCTAATTAGTCGAAGCTATTTTAAGTAAACAGCCTCATTATCATAATTGACCCAGGGCTGTTAATTTAGTTGCACTTTTGCATCAACAATTTAAACCACCTGCATCGGCATCAGCACGCACAGATAATCCGCGTCCTCCGTCGGCCGGATCACGCCCGGGCGTAGCGGCTCGGTCAGTTCGATGTTCAGGCCTTCGGTGTCGAGCACGTTCAGCACGTCGCTGAGGTATTTGGCGTTGAAGGCGATCTCGACGGGGCCGTCTTCGCCGGTACGGGCCATTTCGACTTCTTCGTAGGCGTTGCCGATGTTGCCGCTTTCGGCGGTGATGGTCAGGCGGTCGCCGTCTTCGGTGGTGCGCAGGACGATGCGGTTGGCGGATTCGCGGGCGACGATGGCGGCGCGGCGGACGGCGGCGACGAGGGGTTCGCGCTGGATGGTGAGGGTCTTGGTCGCGGCGGTCGGGATGACGCGCTCGAAGTTGGGGAACTGGCCGTCGATCAGGCGCGAGATCAGGGTGGTGGAGCCGCTCTTCTCGTTCTCAATCTGGAACTGGATCTGGTTGGACGAGAGCGTGACCGTCACTAGGCCCTCTTCGTTGCCGACGATACGCTGGAGTTCGCTCATGGCCCGGGAGGGGACAATGGCGCTCGCGCTGCCGCGGCCTTCCTGCACGGCGCAGTCGCGGACGGCGAGGCGGTGGGTATCGGTGGCGACGAGCTTGAGCGAATCGCCCTGGAAGATGACGAGGACGCCGGTGAGGATCGCACGGGTTTCGTCCGACGAGGTCGCGAAGAGGGTCTGCTTGATGGCGTCGCGCAGCAGGGTGCGGTCGATCACGAAGCGGGACTCTTCCTTGACCTGCGGCATCAGCGGGAACTCGTCGGCGGACAGGCCCAGCAGCTTGTAGTTCGCCTTGTTGCAGCGCAGGTGCAGGGTGTTGGTTTCGTCCTCGACCGTGAAGGTGACGTCGGCATCGGGCATCGCGCCGAGCAGCTCCGTGAAGTTGCGCGCCGGCGCCGTCGCCGCGCCCTCGCCGGACACCGTGGCGTGGGGCAGGGTATGCTCCATCCACATCTCCAGGTCCGTCGCCATCAGCGAAACTTTGCCGTCCTTCGCCGTGATCCGCACATGCGTCAAGATCGGCAGCGACGACCGCGTCGCCACTGCTTTACCTACCGTCTGAATACCGTCGAAGAGCTCGCGCCGCGCGCTGCTCCCCTTCAAAAACGTGTCCGTTGCCGCCATGTGTGTTACTCCTTGAAAAAAGTACGAGGGACCTATCCCCCCGCTCGCTGAGGCTCGCCGTCCCCCTTTCCCAGCAAGCCGCTTCGCGGGGGAAAGGGGGCGTTCATCATTGGTGTCCAGGCGAGTGTTCCGTGTTGTGAGAAGAGTTCAGGTGAAACCAAAATCTTCGTAGGCCACTACGGAATACTCGACTGGCGTCTAATTACCAGCACCCCTTTTCCCGCCCGAAGGGCCTTGCTGGGAAAAGGGGGAAACGCGCTAAAGCGCGGGGAATAGGTCACTCCCCCATCGCCAGATATCCGCCCGGCCCGGTGGCCGAATTGTTGTCGCGCAATAAGCCTTTTAAGGCGCGCTCAACAAACCATGGGTCCGGGCGTTCGGTGTGCGCGGCGCGCAGTTTGGCGACGGTTTCGCGCAGGGTCGCTGTGTCCTGGGCGGCGTCGGGGTGCTGCGCTAAATATTGGTCCACGGTGCGCCGGAGCGCCTCGGGAAGCTGTTCGTCTAGGGACAGGCCGATCAGTTCGGCAATCTCTTCGTCGTTCATTGGCTCCGATCTTTATCCAGGACGTCCCGCAAGGCGCGTCGCGCCCGCAGGTGCAGTGATTTGGTCGCGGCCGCGCTGCGGCCCAGGATCTCGGCGGCTTCCGCCGCCGTAAAGCCCTGCAAGTCGCAGAGCGTGAGGACAAGACGATGGTCGTCGGTCAGCGACGCCAGCGCGTCGTCAAGCGCCGACGGCTCGGGTGACGAGGAGCCAAAGAGCGAATAGTCGCCCCGGTCGGTCTCCGTTAGCGCGCTGAGCGAAAGGGTCGGGAGGCGCGGCTGGCGCAATCGCTCCAGACACACATAGCGCATCACGCCGAACAGCCAGGTCTTGAAGCTGGCGTCGCCCCGGAACTGCCCGTCGCGCAGAGCACGGAATGCGCGCAGCCAGCATTCGGAGGTCGCCTCCTCGGCGTCTTCACGAGACGT
>JAOQAA010000422.1 GCA_025963815.1 Capsulimonas sp. | reverse complement strand
CTGGGAGGCGCAGGCGCCGGACCAGGGGGCGCCGACGGCGAGTTCGTGGCCGAGCTTTCGCAGGGAATAGCAGGCGTCGAGGGGCAGGCTGGGTTCGACCATGAGGCCGGGGCCGTCGTCTGCGCCGCGCCATTTCGGGCTTTCGATGGCTTCCTGGGGATCGCGGCCGTGGTCGATGATCTGGGAGACGACTTGCAGGTTCGTCTGCACCTGGATATCCCCACCGGGCGTGCCGCCGATGCCCCAGAGGTCCTTGTCCTTCAGAAGCATGTAGGTATTGAGTGTGTGCATCGGGCGCTTTCCGGGTGCGAGGACGTTGGGGTGGCTCGGCTCAAGGCTGAAGCCGGTCATGCGGTTGTTCATCAGGACGCCGGTGCCGGGGATCACGACGCCGGAGCCATACTGATGGAAGACACTCTGGATCATGGTGACGGCGTTGCCGTGCTCGTCGATCACGCAGAATGAGGTGGTGTCCGTGCCGTAATTGGCCGGATCGCCCAGGCGTCCGGCGCTGAAGCGCGCGGCGGCGGCTTTGGGATTGATGCGGCGGCGCTGGCGCTCGGCGTGGGCCTTGGAGAGTAAGACCTCGATCGGCGTGTCGGGCGTGTCGCCCATGTAAGCAAGCCGGTCGGCGAAGGCGAGCTTTTTGGCTTCGGCCATGAGATGGACGGCCTCGGCGCCTTCGGGGTCCAGCGCGCCCATATCGAACCCTTCGAGGATATTGAGCATCTGAAGCAGCAGATGCCCTTGCGAGACGGGCGGCTGTTCAGTGACGACGATATCGCGATAGGTGGTCTTGATCGGGTCTGAGATTTCGCAGCGGTGGTTCTTGAGGTCGGCGAGGCTGAAAAAGCCGCCGTTCATGTTGGAGTAGGAAACCAGCTTTTTGGCGAAATCGCCTTGATAAAAGGCGGCGCGGCCGCCTTTGGCGATGTCGCGCAGGGTATTGGCCAGCAAAGGCTGATAAAGTGTCGCGCCCCGGCGCGGGTTTTGCGGGACGAGAGCGGCGGCGCTCTCGGGGTATGTCTCCCAGAGGCGCTTGTACGTCTCCATCAGTGCGGCCTGACGCGCGGGCACGGCGTATCCGTCCTCGGCAAGAGCGATGGCGGGTGCGAGCACTTCCGACGCGGTCATCACGCCCCAGTTGTCCTGCGCCGTGAACCAGCCGTCGACGGCGCCGGGGATGGCGGCCGCCCGAATGCCGTGGATGGGGATCGTTTCGCCCATCGCCTCCAGCGTGGCCCCGCTCGGTGCGGCCCCGCTTCCGTTGAGGGCGTAGGCGCGGCGGGCGCCGGCATCCCAGTATTGCAGGAAGACGTCGCCGCCCAGGTGCGAGCGCTCAGGCTCCAGCACGACCATCGCCGCGCCGATCGCCACAGCGGCGTCGATGGCGTGGCCGCCGGCGCGCAGAATCTCCAATCCCACCATCGACGCGATCGCGTTTCCGGTCGCGACCATGGCGCTGCGGGAAACACGAAGGGGCGTGCGGGTGGGAGTATCAGCCATTATTCGCCTTCTTTGACGACGATATTGGAGAGCGATCCGATCTCCGGAATGCGCACTTCGACCAGATCGCCGGGGCTGAGCGGACCGATGCCCGATGGCGTGCCGGTGATAATCACGTCGCCCGGCTCCAGCGCCATGCGCTTGGAGATAAAGGCGATCAATTGCGGGATCGTGAAGAGCATCTGCGAAGTGTTCGCCTGCTGCTTGACGACGCCATTCACGGTGGTTGTGATTTCTAAGTTGTGCGGGTTGCGGATCTCGTCGGCCGTCACCAGGCACGGGCCCATCGGACCGAAGGTGTCGTAGCTCTTGGAAAGGAACCAGGGCAGGGATTGCGCGAAGGCGCGCTTCTGCTCGTCGCGCGCGGTCACGTCGTTGAAGAGCGTGTAGCCGACAACGTAGCCCATGGCGTCGCGCTCGGCGATGTTCTTACCGGCCTTGCCAATCACTACGCCCAGCTCGCCTTCAAAGTCCACGCGTCCAATGCCTTCCGGCAGCACGATTTCGGCTTCGGGGCCGATGACGCTGCTGCTCGCCTTTAAGAAGACGATCGGCTCGACGGGAACGTCGGCGTCCTGCTCGGCGGCGTGGTCGGCGTAGTTGCGGCCGATCGCGAGAATGCGATTGGGGCGGGGGAGGGGCGCCACGGGCGACACGCCCAGCTCTTGCCAGATCTGGTCTAAAATCTTGCCCTTCTCCAGTTCCTTGACGGCTTCCACGTAGGTCGGCAGCAGCGCGACCAGATGGTTCAGATCCTCGGGCAAGTTCAGACTGCGCGGGTGGATGGCCTCCGCGACGGCGACAACGCGCGCGAGCGGCAGGATCTTCCCTTTGTACATGATCCCTGGATACGTGGGCTCCAGCGGATCGTCGAATTCTTTATAACAGACGAATTTCAAAGACGGCCTCGCGTTCTTTGCTTTGAGAGCTTTTTACGAGGGCATTTTACCACTCGGGACTTGGAGGCGTCAATAATAGTGAACAATAGTAAGAAAGCCAGGCGATTGAAATCGCGGCTAGGAAAAACGCAAAAC
>JAOQAA010000631.1 GCA_025963815.1 Capsulimonas sp. | reverse complement strand
GCCGTGTCGCCGGAGATATGCCAGTCACGGCAAATTTTTAAGATGCCGCCAAGCTGGCCGTCCGCCGCAGCGTGCCCCCCGTGCATCGTTGGTCCATCTGGAAGAGCAGAGCGAAAGTTAATATTCCCCTGCTCATCCATCGACCGTTCCAGCTCCTGATGGCGCAGCGTGCGCTCCAATTTGGGAAACAGGTGCGGCATGGCCTGCGCGTAGTTCCAGACATGCGTGCACGATCCGGAGCAGCAGCCGGTCTCGGTGAAGCATCCCTCCCAGCCCCAGACGTTGCCGTTCTCCTGACGCAGCACCGTCGGCGACTTCAAAATAGCAAGGTTCGACGCCACGGCGTCAATCACTTCCGGCGGCAGTGTCGAAGACGACAATGCATGCTGGAACGCCAGCGTGCGGGCGCGCAGCGTTTTGTACTGATTGGCGGCGCATCGGGCGACGGTTTCGGCGTCTCGCCACTGGCCCGCATAAAAGGGACGCCATGCCGGCCCCGCATCATCCGGCGCAGCTGAACAATCACAGCCAGGGCCGCAGTCCTCGGCGGGAAGCTGCCCGATGGTCAGATCGGAATTAGGAAAATGCCAGGCAATCACGATTGGAAATGACGTCATCTCTCCCGGCTTTAAAGTCGCCGAACCCAAGATCGAGCCTCCAACACGGCTGCCGATGTCGTAGACCGGCTCATCGCCCGCGTTTTCCGTAAAACTCCCCGTCGAGACTTCCCGCCACAGCGCCGAAACGCCGTCGAACCAGCCGCCGCGCAGCCACATCGCCTTCACGCGGGGCGTCCACCCAACGGCGCACAGCGCCGCGCCGCCATAACTAGCCGCCTGCGCAGACAGGTCGCTGGAATAGCGCACTCCCATCGGCGCGCCTTTGCTGTCAGCGAGTACGGACGTACGGGCGTTCACCCAGCGCCCGAGGGCGCCGGGCGTCTCGTCGCCCGCCAAGTGCGTTAGATGATAGGAAAACTCAAACTCGACTTCCTGATCGCTCGTATTTTCGAACTGATACTCCAGCATGGCGCACGGCATGCCGGAGGAGACGTCGTCGCGCGGGACAAACGGGCTCCAGCCGGTCACCCAAACCTTCAGGGGCAGCGCGGGATCTTCCAGGCGGACGACTCCGAACGGATAGGCGGCATCGAACTCGCAGTTCTCGAAACGCGGCATGCCTTCATAGCCGCCATGCCGATACCCCTGCCCCTGCAAGCCCTGATCGTAGAGTTTTTCCTTGGGAAACGGCCCTTCGATCAGCTTCGTTAACGGCTTCTCGCCTTTGATATGCACCAGCGCGAAGGCCGCTTCATGATCGCTGTGGCTGTCCGGCAGCGCCGTGGTCGCGGGGCGATTGCGCACGGAGAAGTCCTGCAAGCCGCCGTAACCGTTCAGACAAATGCATCCCGCGCCGAGGCCGCCCATCGGCATCGCGATTTGCAGCAGAGCCGGAGGCGCGAACGTTCGATAGACGTGGGGGGGCATGTGGTTGGAATTGATCTGAGACATAAAACGACCTTTGATAAGAATATTGATTTCACGCAGAAGCTTATTTGACGGCGGCTTCGAGGATCGGATCGGTATCGAGCCTGTCATCAAGCTCGTGGATCACACGTCCATCGTCGTTGGGATCACGCACTGCGGTCTTCAGCGCCGTCAGCAAAGCGCGCATATCGAGCGCGCCGCCAATCGTGAACCAGATGAGCGAAGGGACGCAGATTGTCGCCAGGATGTAAATATTGACGCGCCAGTACGCGGGCCAGAACGCTTCCGGAATCGCATGGAATACAAAGTGCATCGTGCAGACGACCAGAAACACCAGCCACCAGCCGAGGATCCATATCGTCAGCAGGATCGCCAGCGCCGTGTCGCCCTTGGTGAACTCCTTGCCGACGCCCAGCATCTCCAGCCACCGCCCGCGCAGCGCCGATTTGGCCGCCTGGGGCTGCGGTGGGTCCACCGAGTAGGCGCCCCGATGCAGCATCTTCTCCAGATTGAAGGGACGCTTGGCGCCGCCCGTCGCGATCGAAACACCGACGTACAGCGCGATCGAGATCAGGCTGGCGATCAGCATTAGCCACTGTCCGTTGATGGGGAACGGAGTCGTGTGCTGCGCCTCCCACATCTTAGGGATTACCAGACCCGCAATTCCCAGCACAGCGCCCGACACCATGGCGCAATAGGCGCCGGCCGTGGTTCCAAACCGGCTGTAAAGCCCGCCGATCATCACAGCCCCCGCCCCGCCCAGCCAGATCGTTCCGGTGATCGCCTGGAAGAAGAAGATCTTGTCCGATTCGACATACAGTAGGCTGAAGAAGAACGAAAATACGGCGACGCCGAAGATCGACCAGCGCAGCCAAGCAATATGTTCGCGCGGTGTGAACGCCTTTTGCCGGATCGGCATCACGATATCCTGCACAAAGATGCTTCCCCACGAGTGCATATAAGTGTCGTGACACGTCAGCGACAGAAACACAGCAACCATCACCAGCAGCCCCTTGATCCCGACGGGCAAGATGTGCGCCAGCGCCACCGGAACGAGCATCTCGTTCTGCACGGCTTTGTTGCTGATGTGCGAGATGGTTTCATGAACGGCCGCCATTTGCGGGGCAAACTGCGCCGAGTTCAGGGCCGTGAACGCCGCCAGAGGCAGCACGATCCGCATGAGATCCTGCGGCGCAGAGCGCCACACCCGTATAATACTCGCCATGCGCTGTTCATGCGGCGTACGCGCCGACGTCATAAAGCCCTGTGTCCCCAGCCATGATTGAAAACTGTAAACCGAGATAAAGATCCCAATCATATAGAACCAGACATTGAAGTCCTTGACCTCGCTTGTGTGAAACGGGTTCAGCATGGAGGCGTTAGCGGGCGCGAGCTGAAGCGCGGCCACTTCTGTATGCCAGGGGATCATGATGATCACGGCCACGGAGATGGCGAAAAACGCGA
>JAOQAA010000616.1 GCA_025963815.1 Capsulimonas sp. | reverse complement strand
CCCCCGCTTCCCACTACGGCCGCCACCAAATCCGGGATGATCCCGTCTTCCGTGATGCTGGCTGTCACCATCTCGCCCTGCGCGTCCACCGTCCGCGCCAGGCTGCCCAGGGCGCGCATCAGCGCCGGGCTCTGGTTCAAAATCCGCATCTGCACCGTGGCGGGGGCGGCGAGCAGATCGTCGATCTTGCCCTGCTTTACTACCTGACCCGCTTTCAAGATGGCGACCTGATCGCAGGTCATCTCAATCTCAGAGAGCAAATGCGAGTTGAGCATGACGGTCTTGCCCTGAGCTTTGAGCGCAGTCACGATCTCGCGCACTTCCCGCCGCCCGAGTGGATCGAGCGCGCTGGTCGGTTCATCGAGAATGACCAGATCGGGGTCGTTGAGAATGGCCTGCGCCAGCCCGACGCGCTGCTGCATGCCCTTGGAGAACTCCCGGATCTTGCTCTTGCGCCGCGCGGTCAGTCCGACCATCTCCAGCGTCTCGCCAATCCGCTCGCGTCGCTTAGCCGCCGGCATGCCGTAGAGCTTGCCGTGCAGGTCCAAAAACTCCTCGGCGGTCAGGAACTCATGGAATTGAAACTTTTCGGGAAGAAAGCCGAGCTTGGCGCGCGCTTCAATGTCGCCAATGGGGCGCCCGAGCAGCTGCGCGGTTCCCGCCGTCGGCGAGATATTTCCGAGCAGCATATTGATGGTGGTGGTCTTGCCGGCGCCGTTCGGCCCAAGGAACCCGAAGACCTGTCCGCGCTGTACTTGCAGGTTCATGTCCTGCACGGCGACGAACGGTTTGGAGCCTCCGTAGACCTTACGCAGGTGGTCCGTCTGGATGGCGAGCGTGGATTGAGTCATGGTAGGAATATTATGCACTACGCGGGGATGTTTTGTTTTCGTACGCAATAATCCCGTGCCGGGGATTCTGTACGCAATCAAACTGGGAGATTCCCAGGGCGTTGCCCCGGTCTCCTGATTAGTTCGCCCCTTTGGGGCTGAGGAGTAGCGATGATGGCTCGCTTTGTTAATCCCAGACGTATCTTTCGTCGAAGGTGATGCCATGTTGCTTGAGAAAAGCACGGTATTCTTCTGGAAACTCCAGCTGCATATGGTGGTCGCGTTGGCTGGCGATATATGCGCGCACTGCCGCTACGTCTGATGCTGATACGGCAAATGAGCCGTATCCGGCCTGCCATCGAAAGCTGGAAAATTCTTCGCCTTGTGTCTTGATCCACTTTGACGAATCTTTCTTGACGGCCTCCACAGCATCGCTGACTGCAATGGTGCGTCCAAGTTCGAATAGAATATGAACGTGATCCTCAATCGAATTGATAAGCACCGTTAGACAGCCCGTGGTTTCCAGAACGGCCGCCATATACTTGTGCAGCGCATCCCGGACCCCATCGTGCAGCAATGGCTCTCGATTCTTGGTGCTGAATACCAGATGAATATGAAGCTTGGCGAGAGATTGCGGCATGATGATGGGCTTGTTCCACAAAGTGGCTGCTTGCTCCTTCATTTGTTGTCCTCGATTTCGGATTCCCAGGGCGCTGATTAGTTCGCCCCTTCAGGGCTAAAGATTAGGAGGCGTCGTTGACAACTGTTCTCAGCCCCAAAGGGGCGAACTAATCAGGAGACCGGGGCAACGCCCTGGGAATCTGAATGGGGATTATCGCGGACAAATTTGATTGCGACCGATGGTCAGGTGGGGCATCAGGGCTTTTTCGATCCCCATGTTCTGGTACAATCGCCGTAAGACTACAGCTTCCACGCCGCAGGCGAATCCCATTTCCGCGCGGCGTAATCAAAGGACGATCACTCTATGACTTATCGTGTGGCGCTGGTGGGCGCCGGCAACATGGGCGGGTGGCACGCCACGCATTGGAAGCGGATGGAAGGCATCGAAATTGTCGGCGTGCTGGACCCGCGTCAGGACGCGGCGGCGGCGCTGGGACCGGCGTTTAGCGATTGGGAGACGATGCTGGCGACGGCGAAGCCGGATATCATCGATATCTGTACGCCGACGCCCAATCACCGGGAGTATGTGGAGCGGGCGGCGGCGGCCGGTAAGGCGATCTTTGTCGAGAAGCCGCTTTCGCGCAGCATTGAGGATTGCGAGGCGATTGTCGCAGCGGTCGAGAAGGCGGGCGTGCCGGCGATGGCCGGGCATGTCGTTCGGTATTTTCCGGAGTTCGCGGCCGCGAAGAAGATCATTGATGAGGGCGGGGTGGGGACGCCTGCGACAGTGCGCACGGCGCGCCTTTCGGGGTTTCCGAATATTACCGGGCGGGAGAACTGGTACGCCAACCCCGACAAGAGTGGCGGCGTGGTGCTGGATATGATCCTGCACGACTTCGACTGGCTGCGCTGGACCTTCGGCCCCGTAACGAGCGTTATGGCGAAGGGACTCTTTGGGAGCAGCCGCTTTGACGAGGGATTAGATTATGCGCTGGTGACGCTGCGCTTTGCGTCGGGCGTGGTGGGGCATGTGACGGGATCGTGGGCGCACCCGAGCGGCTTTCAGACGACGTTTGAAGTGGCGGGCGATAAGGGCCTGATCGCACACGACTCGCTGAAAAGCGTCTCGCTCTCCTCCAGCCTGCGCGGCGCGGAAGGAGGGCGCGCGGCGGTGATCATGCCGGAAAGCCCGATGATCCCCAACGACGATCCCTACTACCAGGAACTGAAGGCTTTCGTTCAGGCGCTGCGCGCCGGCGTGACGCCGCCTGTCACCGTGTACGACGCCCTGGAGGCGGCCCGGATCGCTCTCGCCGCACTGGAATCGATCACGACCGGAAAGGCGGTAACCCTCTGATGACCACGACAAGCAATCCATTGAAGATCGGAATTCTGTCTTTTGCTCACGGGCACGCGCAGTCATACGCCAGTGAGATCGGCGCCCGGCCCGGCGCGATCCTGGCCGGTGTCTGGGACGCCGACGCCGCGCGCGGCCGCGCGATGGCGGAGCGTTACGGAACCACGTTCTATCCCACCGAGGGCGATCTGCTTGCGCTGGGGCTGGACGGCGTGGTCGTCGCCAGCGAGAACATTCATCACCGGCGGCTCACCGAGCTGGCCGCGGACTCGGGGGTGAAGGCCGTCGTCAGCGAAAAGCCGCTCGCGACGACCCTGGAAGACGCCCGCTCGATGATCGACTACTGCGCCGCGCGCGGCGTCAAGCTCGCGACGGCGTTTCCCTGCCGCCATTCACCTGCGTTTGCGCGCCTGCGTGAACAGGTTCAGGCTGGGGCTCTCGGCGACATTCTCGCCGTCCGGGGGACGAACCGGGGCACGATGCCCGGCGGCTGGTTCATCGATCCGCCCCTTTCGGGCGGCGGCGCCGTGATCGACCATACGGTGCACGTCGCGGATCTGCTCTGGCTGCTGCTTGGGAAAGAAGCGACGGAAGTCCACGCCGAGATCGGCAATAGCTTCTATCATGAGGGTTACGACGACACGGGATTCTTGACCATCGGCTACGAAGGGGGCGTCTTCGCCACGCTCGACACCAGCTGGTCCCGGCCTAAGACCTTCCCAACCTGGGGCGACGTGACACTGCAAGTTGTCGGAACCGGCGGCGTGATGGACCTGGATATGTTCGGTCAGCAGCTCGAACACTACGAGGATGCGACTGGCCGCGTTACGTGGCCGGGCTGGGGTAGCAGCCTCGACGGCGCGCTTGTCGACGGCTTCCTCAAGCTCTGCGCGGGCGAGGATGCGCCAGACATCGCGACCGGCGAAGACGGTCTGCGCGCCCTAGCAATCGCCCTCGCCGCCTATCGCGCGGCCGAAGCGAAGCAAGTGGTGACGGTTTAGGATTCGGCCCCCCTGCCCCCCAATCCTGGGGGAGGAGGTTGTCGTTGGGTGAGATGATCGAATAAGACGTTTACCCCGAGATGCAGTTCAGAAAGCACGCATCGGCAACCTCCTCCCCCAGGATTGGGGGGCAGGGGGGCCGAATCTTAAATCCTGGCAGCGTTCGGCCGTCTCTCACAATTGCGGCAGAGAGTATCCGGGCAGGCGATCCCCTTCGGGGCTGTAGGTGAAGTTGCGCGGGCGCAAGGAGCACATGCCCAGCCATTCCAGGCGCACGGTTCCTTTGCCCGACGGGTTCGCAATCTCCTCGCCGCGCTTGAGAAACACCAGTTCGGTGCAGCCGCACTCCAGGCATCGGGGAGGGGAGACGCGCTGACGGCTCCACGATCGGCGCAGCTCGAGGCGCTCGATCCGCTCGGTCAGGTCATTGAAGCGCTCGCGGACGCGCGGGCGGTCCGTGCGGCCCTGCGTGACCCGGCGCAATTCACGGCGGCAGGACTCGATCTGCGCGTCGACTTCGCTGACCGGCGTCACGACTTCGCCTTCGGTGTAGGCGCGGCAGGAGAAGCAAAAAACAGGGTGACGCCAGACTTCGAGCCGGTAGCCGTCGTTCAGCAAGTACTCGTTGCCGCGCGTGCCGCGCTGAACGCGAAAGTGCGCGCCCGGCGTGAAGATCAGCTTATAAACTCCCGGCAACGCTTTCCTCCCCTCCATCCTTGTTCCTAATTTCTACGCATCACGATAATTGATTTGTTTCCATAAGGGGCGTTTCGGCAAACAACGAAAGTCGATCTCAGAAATATTGCTTGCAGCTGAAAACCAAAAAAAAGCGGCTCGCCCTGAGGACGACCGCGTTCCGTTCACCTTAATTTTTGCGAACGTAAATATATTATTGCATGAATCGAGCAAAATGTCAACCTGAAAATCAAATTGGGGATTTTGTCTGCATTTCATGGTAAATATATCTCGTACTGGTAAACTTACGGAGAGAACACTGTAAGGATCGAATGAGTCGATGGATTGGGTTTGAATAGTTGTTTCGTATTTGTCTCAAAATAAGTTTCGGTGCAGTGGGTCTTATTATCCCGCAAACCTCCCAAAAAATACTGGGATATTCTTGATTTCTTGTGTCATACTAAAAGATGCTGGAGCGTTAAAGCGCCCTCTCAGTTCGCCAAAAGCGACTTGAGTCTGCACTGTGCGATCCTTTTGCAATTATTGCTGTTTTTGGTGGCGTTTGGTGATGTTTGGCGGTAAATTTTCGGATGGCAATGGAAAACAGACCATGAATTTTCAACAAGTCCAGCAGAAACAGCTGGCTCCCAGAGCTAAGGTCAAGGCCAAGACGGCCGCGCGGGGCGGCGGGGCCGGCCGGCGGGAGCGGGCGGCGATTCTGACCGCGCTCGCGTTTCTGCTCCCGAATTTGATCGGGTTCCTGGCGTTTACGTTTTTTCCGGTCCTCTTTTCCCTGTGGATGTCCTTCACCAATTGGTCGCTGAAACCCGCCGTCAAATTCGAGTATGTGGGATTGCGGAACTTTACCGATCTTCTCGGCGTGAACGCGACGGGGCCGGGCGCGCCGGCGGTGCTTGCCGGGTTTCTCGTTTGCGCGCTCGCGGTCACCGTTGCGCTGGTGGGCGCGCTCTGGGCGAACATGGCGCAGTGGCGAGGCATCAAGCTGGGCGGCGCCCTGCTCGCGCTGACTGGAGCCGGTTTTGTCTTCGTGGGATGTACTCATTCGCTGCAGGGCCTGGTGCTGGGCGGCGGGGCGGCCCTGATCTGTGGCTGGAGCATGGCGGCGAAAGACGCGCCGTGGGAGTTCGGGCGCGGGACGCTGCCTGGGCTTGTGCTTTCGGTCGGAGCGGTTGGCCTCTGGCTGCTGTCCGGTGCGATGACGCACTCCTATCAGCCGCGCGACCCTTACTTCTGGCAGTTCTTCTACAACACCATCTTTCTGATGATCGGCATCCCATTCGGCATCGCCGGGTCGCTGGCGCTTGCCCTGCTGCTGCATCAGGACCTGCCCACCGGAGAAGCGCGGCAGCGGACCGTCGGCGCGGCGACCATGCTCGTCATCGGTCTTGTGATGGGCGGGGTGATTTGGACGCAAGGCAATCCAAATGCGGGATTGATCGTCGGCCTGCTCTGGATGATCGCAGCGCTGGGGATCGGGTTCAATGTGGTGGCGTTCCGGACACTGTTCTATCTGCCGACATTCACGGCCGGTGTCGCCTTGATGATCCTCTGGAAGGCGCTTTATAACCCCAAGACCGGCCCCATCAACGTCGGCCTGAACGCAATCTTCCACGCGCTGGGTATCCACGCGACCGCGCCGGAGTGGCTGGGCGACGTCGCTTGGGCCAAACCTGCACTCGTTTTGATGGGAACCTGGACTTGTATTGGCGGCACGAGCATGCTGCTTTATCTGGCCGGCCTTTCCAACGTCCCCAAGGAGCTGACCGAAGCCGCCGACATCGACGGCGCGGGGCCATGGGCGCAGTTCCGTCATGTGACGTGGCCGCAGTTGGCGCCGACGACCTTCTTTATCACGATCACCAGCATCATTGGCGGCTTGCAGGGTGGGTTCGAACAGGCTCGTATTATGACCGCCGGCGGCCCCGCGGGATCGACGACAACGCTCAGTTATTATATTTACAACAAGGCGTTCCAGGATCTGGACATGGGGTACGCCTCGGCGATCTCCTGGATCTTGTTTGCAATCGTCTTCGCTGCGACGGCGCTCAACTGGAAATTCGGCAAGGGCCTTGAGGTAGATTAGGAATGAATAAGAATTTTGCGTCGCGGCGGCGCGTCTCGCTGACCTGGCGGCTGGCGCTCCTTTCGGTGCTGGGCCTGATGATTTCCATGCCGTTTGTGTGGATGGTGGCCTCGTCCTTCAAGCAGCGCGCCGAGGTGGAGCAGCCGCAGATTGTGCCGCATCACGCCACTGCGCACAACTATCCCATTGTCCTCACCCTGGAAAAGGAGCCTGTCCAGAACAAGAAGCTCGACTTGCAGTTCGGGCGCTGGTACTTCAATTCGGTGTTTATGGCCTTCGGGACCACACTGCTCCAGGTGCTCACGAGCGCGCTGGCCGCCTACGCCTTCGCGCGTCTCAAATGGAAGGGGAGGGATCAGGTCTTCATGCTGTATCTGGCGACCATGATGATCCCCAGCGTTGTCCTCACAATTCCTAATTTCCAGGGCATGGTTTCGCTGCACTTCATCAACACCTATCATGGGCTGATCATCCCGGCCGCCTTCAGCGCCTTCGGGACATTTCTCCTGCGGCAGTTCATGATGTCGGTGTCTCCGGCGCTGGATGAGGCGGCGACGATCGACGGCGCCAATCATTGGCAGATCTTCTGGGACATCGTGATGCCGCTCGCTCGCCCGGGACTGATCGCGCTGACCGTCATGACGTTTCTCGGCAGCTACCAATCGTTCTTCTGGCCGCTGATCATGCTCAACGACGCCCAGCTCTTCCCGATGTCCGTGGGCATGATGTCGCTGGACACCAGTTATGGGCGTCAGACGGAGCTGATCATGGCGGCGACTGTGATGAACATTGCGCCGCTGATCATCGTTTTCAGCATCTTCCAAAAGTATCTGGTCAGTGGTCTTCAGCTCGGCGGCGTGAAGGGTTAAATCTAGGTTTACGGAATGAAGAAGCTTTTTTCAATTTGCGTCGTGCTGTTTGTCGCAATGTACGCGGTTGCGCAGGCGACGATGGTTCATCCAAAGGACGACGGCAAGGTCCATCTGAAGTGGGCCACGGATCCCAATCCGGCGCGCGTCGTGCAGACCGGCGCCTTCGGGACGATGTTTCCGGACACGGCGGTTGCGGTCGATCCCAACGCCAGCGGGGACTCCACCAAGGTCATTGTCCAGTGCGCCACGGGCACGGGGGCGGACCTCATGGACGTGACGGCCGATAAGATGCAGTCGCTGGTCGAAGCGGGTATTTTGCTGGATCTGACGCCCTACGCGAAAACCCTTGGCTTCGACCCGTCGCACACGTATCCCTCTCTGCAGAAAGCTCTGCTTGTGGAGGGGAAGCAATACGCGTTCCCCTGCAATGTCGCGGTCGACGCCATTGTTTTCAACAAAAAGATCTTTGACGACCACGGCGTGGCTTACCCGAAGCCCGATTGGACCTATGATGATTTCGTGCGTGTCAGCAAGGAGCTTCAGGATAAGCCCTCGAAAGCCGGCAACACGGATATCCCCTTCGCCAACAACGATGGGAACGGTTTCGTCAATAATGCGATCGTCGGCTGCGGCGGCCAATACTTCACCGCCGACGGGCTGCACTCCACCCTAAACTCCCCGGAAGTCATCAAGGCGGTACAGCTTTACGCCGACATGATGTACAAGGACAAGGTCATCCCGACTCCGATGGACTCGGCGAATATGTCCGCACAGGGCGGGTGGGGATCGGGCGGTCTGACGATCTTCTCCGGCGGCAAGGCGGCGATGGTCGAAACGGGCCGCTGGTATATTTGCCAGCTCCCCAACTTCCCGGAGATGCAGGGACATATCGGCGCCGTGCCGCTTCCGCGTGTCGGCGATCGTCCATCCGGCGGAACCTGCGGAGCGCGCGGGGCGGGAGTCAACGCCAAAAGCCCGCATTGGAGGGAATCGCTGAAGTTCCTGCAGTATCTAGCCAGCCCCCAGTACAGCAAGATCATTGTGGACGATGGCGATTCGCTGCCCCCGGATCCAAACCTAGCCTCCTCCGGCAAAGCGCTGGTCAACGACATCGTGCCCGATCCTGAGTTCCACCAGGCGTTCGTCACCGCGATCAACAACGCCAAGCCGATCCAGTACAGTCCGTTTATCGACGCGGCGATCACGAGCCGCTGGTACACGGAATACGTCCAGAAGGTGGAAAACCGCATCCTGACCCCGCCGCAAGCCATGAAGATGCTGGCCGCGCAGATCGATCAGCAGATCCGCACCAACTTAGAGCGCCGCCCGGACTTACAGAAAAAATACGAGCAGGTCACGGGGAAGCAATACACGCCGGACTGGTCTTAAGCTCACTTATCGCCTCTGGGAACACGCAAGCGCCGTCCGGCGTTATTCGAAGGAATAACGCTGCGGCGCTTGCGCCGTTTCCGCCCCAGCCTTCCGGCTTAGAAATCGATCCGAATATGAACCCCACGCGCATCCGGCGCTTCAACTCACATGAGTACGCCGGCGGCGGCCACCCTGTGCTCTATTGGATGGGGCGTGAGCATCGCGTCCACGACAATTGGAGCCTGATCGCCGCTCAGGAAATGGCTCGCGACAATGCCGTTCCTCTGGTTGTCGTTTTCACCCTCGTTCCCGTCTATCTCGGCGCCACGATCCGGCAGTACGGCTTCATGCTGCGCGGTCTGAAAGACGTGGAACAGGGCCTCCAAAAACTCGATATTCCATTTTACTTACTCATGGGCGATCCCCAAACGCTGATTTTGGAGTGCGTCAAGAAGTGGGATATCGGGGCAATTTTCGCCGACTTTCTGCCGCTGAAAATGCCGCGACATTGGAAGACACGCGTCGCCGAGCAGGTGAGCGTTCCGATGTTCGAAGTTGACGCGCACAACGTCGTTCCCGCCTGGGAGGCGTCGCCCAAACAGGAGGCCGGGGCGTACACGATCCGTCACAAACTGCGCAAGCTCTGGCCGACTTATTTGGAAGAGTTCTCGGATGTCGAGCGGCAATCGGCGCCCTGGCCGCACGACTGCAAAGCGATTGATTGGGACGCGGCGCGCGCTTCGCTGCGCGTGAACATGGATGTCCCTGAGGTGAAATGGGCAATCGGCGGCGAGGTCGCCGCGCAGGCCGCGATGGAAGAGTTCCTCACGCATCGACTGCGTGGCTACGCCGCGCAGCGCAATATCCCTGGTCGGCCTGGGCAATCCGATCTGTCGCCCTACCTGCACTTCGGCCACCTCGCTCCGCAGCGGCTCGCTCTGGAAGTCCCCAAGTCCAACGGTACGGACGACGACAAGGCCGCGTTTCTCGACGAACTGCTCGTGCGCCGGGAATTGACCGACAACTACTGTCTTTACAACGAACAATACGACACGCTGAGCGGCGCGACCGACTGGCCGCGCAAGACGCTGGACGACCACCGCGCCGACCCGCGTCCGTTTGATTACACGCGTGAACAGCTCGAAAACGCCGCGACACACGACGACCTCTGGAACGCCGCCCAGCGCGAGATGGTGTATCGCGGCAAGATGCATGGGTACATGCGTATGTACTGGTCCAAGAAAATCTTAGAATGGACGGCTGCGCCTGAGGATGCGCTTGCGCACGCGATCTATCTCAACGACAAATACTTCCTGGACGGCCGTGATCCGAACGGCTACGCCAACATCCTCTGGTCGATCGCCGGCCTGCACGATCGCCCATGGATGGAGCGCGCTATCTTCGGCAAGGTCCGTTACATGAATCGCAACGGCTGCGAACGCAAGTTTGACGTCCAGGCCTATATCGACTACGTGGACAATCTCCCATGAGTTTCGACTATTCGCTCGACTACAAGACCATCGATTTCCGAGAGCATTCCGAGCTCTACCGTGTGGGCATCGGCGAACAGGGGGTGCTGATGGTCGAGCCATACAAATCCGAGATCCTGCCCCACTGGCGCTTCAAAACGCCCGAGATCGCCCAAAAGTCCGCCGACGAAATCCGCGCGCTCTTCGATCGATACAAAGCAGCAAACGACTTCGTCGGCATGGACATGGCCCGCAAGTTTCTTCAGATGGGCTACACCCGCGCCCGCCGCTACGCAAACCATCCCAGCGGCCGCAAGTACGTGAAGGGCGAGGTCGCGCCCCAGGCCAAAGATTGTGCGACAAGCGAGAAGGCCGAGTCGGCGCGGATCTTCTATAGGATCTGGCAAAGCGTGCGCGACGATCCCGAGTACCAGCGCCTGCGCGCGGAGCATATCACCCGGCATGGGAAGTAGAAAAATAAGATGCTTTCACGGTTGCCCTACTTGATCATCTGATCGATCGTCACGAACTCGTAACCCTTGCCCTTCAGATACTTGAGGATCTGCGGCAGTACGTCCACCGTCTGCTGGATGCCATCGTGCAGCAGGATAATCCCGCCGTTGGTGACATGGTCCAGCGTGCGTGTCTCGATGACGTTTGAGCCCGGGCTGGCGTAATCGCCGGGATC
The DNA here is from genome assembly GCA_025963815.1 of Capsulimonas sp. Lineage (GTDB taxonomy): Bacteria > Armatimonadota > Armatimonadia > Armatimonadales > Capsulimonadaceae > Capsulimonas. The sequence continues at coordinate 1,180 of JAOQAA010000616.1, read as the reverse complement.
GTCGGTCCAGAGAATCATCTTGTAGCCGAGCGCTTCGGACGTTTCGGCGACCTCATGGTCGTAGACCCCGCCGGGTGGGCGAAAGATGTGCACGGGCTTGCCGATGATGCGTTCCAGCACCTCCCCGCATGCCTTGATCTCCGTGCCGACGTACTCCTGCGGGATCTTGATCAGACTGACATGGTCGTACGTATGGTTGCCAACTGCGTGGCCCGCCGCGACCTCCGCTTTAATTAATTCCGGATACTTTTCCGCCTGTTCACCCACCACGAAGAACGTCGCCTTGACGCCGTTATCTTTCAGAACCTTGAGTAATTGCGGCGTGTACGCGGGATGCGGACCGTCGTCAAATGTCAGGGCGATCTGCTTGCGTGTTGGGTTGCCGCGCGTCAAGATGCTGAAGCTCAGACCTCGGTCCAGCTCCGTCTCGCGCTGCGCGATCAGCTCCAGCGTGCTTTTGTAGATCTCCGTCTTGGCGTTCAGCCAGTACTTATCCCGCTCCGCTTTGACCATCAGCAGCGACGCATTCGCCGAAAGCGCGTTGGGCGACGAGTTTTGCGGCAGTCCGGGCTTGGGAAGAACGGTCGTTTCGGAAGTCGCCGGTTTCGCCTTGGTTTGATCCGGCGCTTCGGCGGCTGCGGGGATCGAAAGCGCGGCGAGCGCGACACAGGCGATCCATGGTGTATAGCGTGTCATGGGTATCCTCGTGAGTATTACGTAAGATAGCGATTGGGAGCCGCTAAAGTGTTCCACATTTGCGGGATTTTGTCACATCTCTCGTAAGGTTGTGTAGACAGCAGCGCATTGCAGGCATATAATCGAGCTATCGCTTCCAGGAGTGAATATCATGGCTGCAAAATCAGAGACCATCCATCAGCTCAAAATCACCCTTGACGACATCGCGCCACCTATCTGGCGGCGCGTCCAAGTCGCCTCGGACATCTCCCTGTACAAACTGCACGGCGTCATCCAAACCCTCTTTGGCTGGAGCGGCGGCCACATGCACCAATTCGTCGTTGGAGAGCACTACTACGGCGACAAATCCATGGACTCGGACATGAAGAGCGAGCGAACCGCCAAGCTTTCCCAAATCGCCCCCGCGCCAAAATCCCAATTCCTCTACGAATACGACATGGGCGACGACTGGCGCCACATCATCACCGTCGATAAGATCATTCCC